>SIBK01000051.1 GCA_009695205.1 Pedosphaera sp.
AAAGGGCTTCAACGTGCTCACATGCAGAACGGCCGCACTGATGCCGGTGGCAGCCAATTGGGCCGCCGCTTCAAGGGTCCGCTGCGTCATGAGTCCGGTGCTGATCAACAAAACTTCGGTCCCCTCTCGAAGCATACGCGCCCGTCCGATCTCAAAACGATACGTGGCGGGATCGAGCACGACCGGCACCCGACCGCGCAGCAAGCGCATATAGACCGGGCCATCGTAATCGGCGATCGCGGCCGTGGCTTGAGCGATCTCTGTCGCGTCGCACGGATCGATCACGACGAGATTCGGCATCACTCGCATCAGGGCTAGATCTTCGATCCCTTGGTGGGTCCCGCCGTACCCGGTGGTTAAACCCGGTAAACCGGCGATGATCTTCACGTTCGTCCGGCTGAGCGCACACCCGATGGCGATGAAGTCATACGCCCGTCGGGTGGCAAAGACTCCGTAGGTGGTGCAGAAAGGAACGAAACCCGTGCGCGCCAGTCCCGCGGCGATTCCAATCATATTCTGTTCCGCCATGCCTATGTTGAAAAAACGTTGCGGGAATATTTCGGCAAACGGGAGAATGTCCGTGTATTTCCCCAGGTCTGCGGTCAGGCCGAGAATTTTCTCGTTACTCCGCCCGGCGCGTACCAAGGCTTGGCCGAACGGAGCGGTAACGACGGGATAGCCATCGACGTGTTCGGACACTCCCATCGCTGCGGTTTGCCCGGGCCTAGTCATGTTGGGCCTCCAATTCGCCAAGGGCCATCGCCCAATCAATATGACTCACATTGAGGAAGTGCGCCTTTTCACATTGCTCGATGCAAGGCACGCCTTTGCCCGGCACCGTCCGGGCGACGATGGCTTTGGGCTGACCGGTCCCTCGACGTGCTTCCTGAAGAGCCCCGACGATTTGGGTCATGTCATTCCCATCGATTTCGATCGTCTGCCAACCAAAAGCCCGCCACTTGTCCGCGACCGGTTCGATTTCTAGAACGATCGGGCCGTCGGCTTGGATGCCATTGCAGTCGATAATGGCGATGAGGTCATTGAGCTTAAAGCTGGCGGCCGACATGGCGGCCTCCCACGTGGAGCCCTCCTGGAGTTCGCCATCGGACAGTTCGACAAAAACGCGGCTGGTTTTTCCGGCGAGGCGCAGGCCCAGCGCCATGCCGACGGCTTGGCCAAGTCCGTGGCCGAGTGAACCGCCCGTCATTTCGACGCCGGGTATGGAGTCGAGCGTGCTCATTTCCAAACGACTGCCGTCGGCGCCGTATTGGCTGAGTTCGTCGACGCGCAAGACGCCGATTTCTACCAAGGCGGCCCACAGAGCAATGGAGTAATGTCCCGTCGAAAGAATAAACCGATCGCGATCCGCCCAGGACGGGTTTTGGGCATCATATTTCAATTCATGAAAGTAGAGGGCGGCCAGGATATCGGCGATGCCCAGGCCTTGGCCGATATAGCCCTGGCCTTTGCCGGCAGCCATCGTGAGCATGTGACGTCGAAGTTTTCTGGCGACGCCTTGGAGGTGCCGAATTTCCGGAGTCACGGCAGGTGGAAGTGGAGGCGATTTCGACATGCTCAATCCTTGTCCAAACCGCCGGAGATGTTCAAACGTTCCGCGGTCACATAGTCCGGCGCGTCGGCTGCGAGCCAAACGACGGTCTGGGCCACCTCCTGGCAAGAAACGCGTCGTCCCGCGGGGATGCGGGCGGTGCGAGCGGCTTGGAAGGACTTGAAATCTGATTGCCCTTCGAGCGCCGCAAAGATGGCCTCTGTTTTGATCTGCAGAGGTGTGTCCATCATGCCGGGAGCCACGCTGTTGACTTGAATATTTTTAGGCGCCAGCGCGACGGCCGAAGAGCGGGTCAAGGAATCGACTGCGGCCTTGCTCGCGGCGTAGGCGACATAATTTGGCAGAGCCATCCGTGAGGCGGGGGAGGTGATGTTGATAATGCGCCCGCCGCCCTGGCGCGCCATGGGGGCAGCGGCAGCGGCGGTAGCCAGGGCGAGGCCGCGTACATTCACCAGGAGGGTGGTTTCCCAGGCACCCGCACTCATCTCGGTGAAGGCCTCCGCCGTCGCATAGGCCGCACAGTTTATCAAAACGTCCAGGCGTCCAAAATGTCGGACCGCCGCGTCGACCATTTGCGACGGCCCCTCGGCGGTACCCAAATCCACCCAGACAAAGAGGGAATCGGCATCAGGCCGCAACTCCCGACACTCCGCGGCGCATAACTCTCCCTGAACCCGGTCCAAATCCGCCACCACGGTGCACCAACCCTTGGCGGCCATCTGACGACATATTTCCCGGCCCAATCCCTGGGCGGCCCCGGTAATCAGAACTGTCTTTTGCGATTGGGTAGCGGTCACGATTGAAAGGCTCATCAAACATTTCCCGGAGTCCGAAGCGCATTCTGGTTCGGGGTCGCCTTCGTCCACGAAGCGGCAATCGCTTCCAGGGTCCGGCCCTTGGTTTCTGGAACCAACCGCCAACTGAACCAAAAGGCGAACACACACACCGCGGCGAACAGCCAAAAGACGCCCGCCGGCGAACCATACTTCGTTTCAAAGAAGCTGACTAAAGGCGGGAAAATCTGGCTGCCCAGAAAAAACGAAATCCAGAGTGCCACTCCGGCGATCGACATCGCCCGCCCCCGAATCCGCGTGGGAAAAATCTCGGACATGATCAACCATGCCAGGGGCGCGAGACTGCTCACGTAGGCGCCGACACAGAGGAACATCACCAAGACTACGGGATAGCCCGACCAGCCAAAATGAAAACAAAAGCCCATGATGATGAGGCCGAGGGCCATCCCCGTGGTGCCGATCAATAGGAGGGGTCTGCGCCCGAGGCGGTCCACCAGCCAAAACGCGACTGCCGTGCAAAGTATGTTCCAGAGGCCGAGCGGAATCGCCTGCCAAATCGCATCGGACGCAGTGGCGAATCCGGCACTTTTGAAAATCGTCGGCGCATACACCAACAAGATGCTGACCCCCGTCATCTGCTGGAGAATCGCCAGCATCACGGCCACCAGCAGCGCGCTGCGCAGGCCGGGCTGGAACAGTTCGGTCAGGCCACCGGTTTCCTCGGCGATGGAGGTCTTGATTTCGTTCATCGCAGCTCCGGACTGAGCCGATCCCTCACTTTTGGCGAGCAACCTCAGCGCCTCGGGCTCACGTCCCTCGGCCACCAGCCAGCGCGGACTTTCCGGCAGCAGGGTCAACCCGAGCAGCCAGAAAACCACCGGAACCGCAGTGGAAGCAAACATCCAGCGCCAACTGCCGCTGAACGACAAGGCATAGGAAACGACACTCGCCACGAACAGGCCTATGACGATGGCCAATTGATTGACGGAAACCAATCGTCCTCGGAGTCGCGCCGGGGCCATCTCGGCGATGTACATGGGTGAGACGACGGAGGCCAGACCGACCCCAATGCCACCCACAATTCGAAAGAGATTGAGCTGAAGCATGTTTTGAGGCAGTGCCGTGCCGATGGCGGAGACCCCGAGCAGGAGCGCGGCCGCCATTAACGTACGCCGCCGACCGATGGTGTCGCTAAGCCCAACCGCCACGAGGGGACCGGCGATACACCCGATGGCGGCGCTGCTCACGGCGAATCCTTGCTGGTAGGCGTCGAGTTTGAACTCGGTATTCAGAAAGATCAGCGCCCCCGAAATGATGGATATATCGTATCCAAACAGGAATCCCCCGAGCGCCGCCACGATGGCAATGCGAAAGGCGTAGGCCGTCGCCCCGGAGGGCGATGAATCGCCGGGTGTGGAAGTAGCATTCTTTGGTGAAATCATTTGCGGGAGACTGGTGATTTGCAATCGTAGGATTCCTTCTCTGTCCGACTTCTGTTTTTAGCCATTAATCATGCGTTCCTAGACGCACCCGCGACCGGGCAATCGGAGCTTTCTTCAGGTGGTGGGGATGATTTCAAGCGAGGATTCCCTCGACGACTCGCCCCGACACATCGGTCAATCGGAAGTCCCGTCCAGCGTACCGGTAGGTCAACTTTTCGTGGTCGATTCCCAATAAATGCAAAATCGTCGCGTGGAGATCGTGAACGTGAACCGGATTCTCCACCGCATCCCATCCAAGATCGTCGGTCGCGCCATAGGTCATCCCGCCGCGCACCCCACCGCCGGCCAACCACATGGTGAATCCGTACGGGTGATGGTCCCGACCGTCGTTGCCTTGGGCCGCCGGGGTACGACCAAACTCGCCGCCCCAGATGACCAGTGTGTCCTCCAAGAGACCGCGTGCCTTGAGATCGTGCAGCAGACCCGCGATCGGCAGATCCGTGGCCACCGCGTTTTTCGCGTGCCCCGCTTTGAGATCGCCATGTTGATCCCAGGGCTGGAAGCCGCCGGTGGTATGATAGAGTTGCACGAAACGCACGCCCCGCTCCACCAACCGTCGCGCCAGCAGGCATTGCTTGCCAAAGATCGCCGTGTGTGGCTGATCGATGCCGTAGAGTTTTTTGGTCGGGTCGGATTCCTTCCCCAGGTCAAATGCTTCCGGAGCCTCCGCTTGCATCCGATAGGCCAGCTCGAAGGAGGCGATGCGCGCCGGGAGCCGCCCGTCATCGAGTCGTTGCTCCGCGTGGAGTTCATTCAGGCGCTTGAGGGCGTCGAGTTCACGACGTTGCTGGGCAGCCCCGGCCGTTGGATTTTTTAGATTCTGGATCGGGTTGTCCAAGTCGGAGACAAACGTCCCCTGATAGGACGCCGGCAGAAAGCTGGCGCCGTATTGTCGGGCCCCTTCGATCAATGGCCCCGGGCCGATGGCGATGAAACCCGGAAGATTTTGGTTTATTGTGCCCAGCCCGTAGGTCACCCAAGCACCCATGCTGGGTCGCGACGAGACCCGTTCACCGGTGTTCATTTGCAGGCAGCCGCCGGGATGATTGGTGTCGTCCGCAGTCATGGAACGGATCACGCAAAGGTCGTCGCTACAGCGCGCGATATTGGGAAAAAGTTCACTGACTTCCAAGCCGGATTGGCCGTACTTTTGAAACGTCCACGGTGAGCCCAGAAGATTTCGCTGTTGGCCAAGGTAAAGCTTGGGCGAAGGCTTTCCGTGGTCGCGAGTCAATCGCGGTTTCGGATCAAACGTGTCCACCTGCGAAGGTCCGCCGGGCATGAACAGGAAAATCACGCGCTTGGCCCGGGCTGCAAATTGCGCGGCCTTGGGTGCCAACGGGTAGGTGGGAAGGAGGAGCCGCGGTGTCGGGGCTCCGGCGAGGGAATGGGTCGCCTCGGTACCCAAGAGACCGGCGAGCGCTAGGTATCCAAACCCGCCACCCGTGCGGCGCAACATTTCACGGCGGCTTAACGGTTCCCGAGGTGGGATTCGATTCATCGGTTGCTTCATGATTTTTTAATCCCGTCATTTCCTCGGTTAGTCCACATAAAAAAACTCATTGGATCCCAATAAAAGCTGGCAGTAGCGCGCCAACAGGTCCGCCTGTCCCGGACCTTCGAGCAACGTCTGGCCCACCGAAATCTCCACGCCGGTGGGCGAGCGGCCAAACAACAGTCGATAGGCGGCCCGGACCTGCTCGTCAGGTGTTGAGGCGGAGAAGTCGTGCGCAATACGTCGGGCCAGCTCACGGGCTTGGTCAATGGTGAACGGATCATTCAACAAGAAGAGCGCTTGTGGGGCGACGGTGGAGACCGTTCTTTTTTCCACAATGGCACTGCTGTCGGGCCCGTCGAAAACTGAAGCAAATCCAGACTTCGCACCGGTGCGCACCGACATCAGGTAGAGCGAACGTCGGGGCAGCCCGATCTCCTGAAAACCCACTCCGCCGGGACGCAGGTCCAACCTGCCCGCCACCGAGAGCAAACTGTCCCGAAACGATTCGGCATCCAAACTTTGCCGATTCATCCGACCGAGCAGCAAATTTTCAGGGTCGGCCGCCAGTATCTCCGGGTCGGCGGCACTCCGTTGCTGGTAGGCGGCCGAGAGCATGATGAGACGGTGTATCGATTTGATCGACCAGCCGGATTCCATGAAGCAGGAGGCCAGGTAATCCAATAACTCCGGGTGCGTGGGGCGCTCACCACGGCGGCCAAAATTGGTCGAAGTACGGACGATCCCCTGGCCGAAATGGTGTTGCCAGATCCGATTCACCGCCACTCGTGCCGTGAGGGGATTATCGGCGCTGGCGATCCAATTGGCCAGCGGTAGGCGACCGCTCCCGTTGGTGATGGCGACTGGCTGATCACCGACGAGGACTTTGGGAAATCCGCGCGGGACAATGGGCCCCGGTTTGGCCGGATTGCCGCGCAGATATATGTGGGCGTCTTTGAAACCCTCGTGCTTCGTACTTGCGGGCCCGCCATCCTGCACCACCACCGCTTGCGGAAGGTTGGTTGGAATGGCCGATTTCAAGGCACCCATTTCGGTGTGTATTTCAGTCAGGCGAGGCGTCTGCGTGGACTCGAACATTCCGTTCCGCTCGGTGTCGCCGAGCCAGAACGGCCCGCGCGGAGAGCAAAGTTCTTCATAGACCAACGTCAGTGCATCCGCGGGCGGTGGCTCCGTGGCGCCGGGATTCAGCCATGCTTCGGATAGCTCCTTCTCCACTTTCACTCGGGACGTGTCGTCGAGCGGTTGGGTGTAAACCCGGACTTCCGCCAATACGCCGCGGAACTTTTCTCCCGCGCCCGATCCTGGCCCACCCAGTTTTAGTGCCTTGATTTCTGGATCGGACGAGATGCCATCGAAGCCACTAGATTTGCCGGCCGCCACTCCCTGCCGAAAGAGGGTCGCACCGCCGCTGCCCCAGATGAGGCTCACGATCTCGAAGTCTTGATTCGTGGCTGGCGGAGCCACGATGTCGCCATTGGCACCGTCCTTGCGCAAGATGACGTGCAATCCACCCCCAGGAGTGAGCATCAGACCGAGGCCGTGACGACCCGCACTCGCATCTTCCCATCCAAGGATACGCTGCCCTGCGGCGGCGATGTCCGCCCGGCGAAAGACCAGAAACAAACTGCCCGCAGGTGGCGCGGTCTGCGGTACTTCCAAGGACTCGGTGCCCGCAAAACTTAATACCGTTCGGCGGCGTCCGCCCAGCACGACGTTGGTTCGAAGTGGACCCGAAGAGGGTGGTTCGGCGGTGGCAAATTTCAAGGTTGAGCGGGCCCGATTTGGCCAGATCGTCACCCGACCTTCGCTGGAGGTCAGCAAACGCGAGTCGGGGGCCTGAAGTCTCAAAATCTCGGATCGAAGCGGCCCGGGTTCCCCCGAAGCAAGCGCACGTGCGGCGGCGGCTCCATTAGCTTCGGCTTCTTTCTGGCGGATTGCGATGAGGGCGTCTTCGAGTTCGTGCGCTGCACGTTCGGCCCGGGTGGGATCCGCAGGCTGGTGGTCAGCCTCGGCCAGGGTTCGTTTCCAGGCCGCCCAAGCTTGGTTGCCCATCGCCGGCTCGCCCGTGGCCCGGCGAATATCCCCGGTCTCCTGGAAATGCCACACACCCAAATTGCCGTGACCATCCGCGAGGGCAGCGCCCGCTGGATCGGATTCCGGTTCACGCGCCAAATCTTTCCGGGTACTCCAAACCCGCTCACTGCCGACTTCGGCCAGGGTCCACTCAATTTCAGCGGTAGGCGTCGAATCCGCTTGCGGTAATACGATCCATTCGAGGCGATCCCCGGCGTGGACGATCACCTCGGCAAGGCGGGCTCGGTCCGGCGAGGTGGCCAAATCCACCGCGCCACCGCTCGCGACCTGGAACATCGCCAATTCCATCCGACCGGCCGGTGTCCGCAAATCCAAGGCGCTCGAGAAGCCCTTGGTCCCCGTGGTCTTCCGATCCGACACGCGCCCAGTCAACCGTACTGTCCCGCTAAAGGGACTAGTCCAACCAAGAACGATCCCGCTCGTTTTCGACGGAGTCAGACTGAGGCTCCGCGCGGGAAATGTTTCTCCCTTGTGAGCTAGCGATTCGTCACGGGCGTTGACGTGGATGGCGGGAATCGAATTGGTACCGCGCCTCCAACGATGCAGGCCGAGGACTTCGTCGACGTTACGGGAGAGGGATCCGCACGGTGAGTACTCCCGCAGGCCGAAGTAGTCCAACCAGCGGGCCAGCATTTTTGGATGCAGGGCATTGGTTTTTGCGAAATCGATCAGGTCGAGCTTAGCTTCGGGGGTCGCCGGGTGATGAAATTTCCAGGTCGCCAGAAGATAGCGGGCTGTCTGCTCGGTCGTGAGCCGCTCCAAGTGGGACAGGTATTCCAATTCCGCGTCGAGCGTGAGCTTGCGGATTTGTTCCCCGAGCTCGAGCAAGCGCTTCTTCCGGGCGGCAATTCGTTCAAGCTCCGCCTTGGGCACGAGAGGCACCCGGACCAGCGGGGTATTTCCCAGGACGGGACTCGGTATCAGGCGCGTGCTGAAAAAGATTCCGGCCAGCCCATAATAATCCTGAATCGAAATCGGATCGAATTTGTGATCGTGACACCGCGCGCAACCCAGGGTTAATCCCAGAAAGGCGCGACCGACCACGTCAATTTGATCGTTCACATAGTCCGCGATCATTTGATCCTTATCGACATCGCCGGGGACAAAATCCGCGATCGCCAACAACCCGGTGGCGACCAGCGAATCCGTGTCCAGTTGCTCGGGATCGGAGGGCTGGAGCAAATCCCCGGCGATTTGGCGGCGGATGAATTCAGTGTACGGCAGATCGCGGTTGTGAGATTCGACGACCCAATCGCGGTAACGCCAGGCTTCGCGAAAGTCACTCTCCACCGGGAGCTGGATCAGATCCCGCGCATCGGCATAACGGACCACATCGAGCCAGTGACGCCCCCAACGTTCACCGTAGGCCGGAGCCGCGAGGAGTCGATCCACCACTTTGGCGAACGCATTGGGCGCGGAGTCCTCGATGAAGGCCTCGACGTCCTTCGGCGTTGGCGGCAGGCCGATCAGGTCGTAGTAAGCGCGGCGGATCAAGGTGCGGCGATCCGCGGGCGGTGCGAGCGATAGTTTTTTGGCTTCGAGAGCCGCCAGGATGAAGGCATCGAGTGGCGTCTGAACCCGATTCGTGCGGGTGACCTTCGGGACCGCCGGGCGATGAACCGGCTGGAAAGCCCAGTGTTCAGTCCCCGGAATGTGGACGCGGCCTTGAGCGATCGATTCGCTGCGTGGATCCGGAGCACCCAGTTGGATCCAGGTGACGAAATCCGCGACTTGCCGGGCGGTGAGTTGTTCCTTCGGCGGCATTCGGAAATCGTGGTTTGTGTACCGAATGGCCTCGATCAAGCGGCTCTTCTCGGGTTCACCGGGGATGAATGCCGGTTGACCGGATTCCCCGCCCCGCAGGATGCCCTCACGCGTGTCCAACCGGAGGCCGCTTTTCAATTTCTCCGCTTGGGCACTGTGGCAACGGTAGCAATGTTCCGTCAAGATCGGGCGAATTTTCTGTTCGAAGAAGGTGAAATCCTCCGCGAGCAGCGGCGCGGCGAGGGTGGCCAACAGCGTCAGGAGCCAGACGCGGAACCGACGGACGTGAGCGGCCGGCAGCGACGCGATCCCCTCTCTGAGCACGGCGTTGGAAGCCGTGTCCTCCGTTGGACCGGCGCCGAACAAAATACCAATGCACTCACTCCGCATCGTCGTCAATCAAGTACAACTTAAGTACAACCTGTCGAAAGGTCTTCCTTTATCAGCTGAAACGCCGGCTATATTGGCTACCCCAGACCACTTTGCTTTGGTCTCCAAGGCTAGCCCAGATATTTCATACCTTTTCTGCTTCGACTTGCTGCGAGGCGGGCTGGCGGCGTCGGTCTCGCGTTCCGAGTCGGACAGTATGTTAGGGCGACGGTTCCACGGAGGTTGGACCGCGGAGGCCACCGGAAAACCGGATTTGTCTGAAAAACTGAACTTCGTTATTCGCATTATCCGTACTATCCGCGTTGCAAATTCTGGCCGGAGTTCTGACGGGTGGAGCCTTTGGCATAGACACTGGGCGATACGCCCATGATGGCGCGAAAACTGGCATTGAAATGGCTCAAGCTTTGAAATCCCACCGCCAGCGACGTCTCCAGAATCGAGTGCCCGGCCTGGCCCAGCATGGCCGCTGCGCGGTGTATCCGAAAGCCCCGCAGATAGTGCGTCCAAGGCATGCCCAAGATTTCGTGAAACAGCACCTTGAGCCGCGACTCGCTGACCCCCGAGGCGGCTGCCAGATTCCGGGCATAAACCTCCTCGGTGAAGTGTTCACGCAGAAAATTAAGCGCCCGGTCGACGTGTTCCCAACGACGCCCGGTCGAGATCGTCAGGGTCACCTCGCCCCCGAGCCGAAATTCCCAGCGGAGGATTTGGACCAGCATTTCCAGCAACAATGTTCGCAAGCGGATTTCTTGCCCGAAGGATTTGATGGCAAATTCCCGAATCATCGCGTCGAATCCAACCCGGAGCGCCGTCGCCAGGGCCGCGGACGGACGCACCACCCGGCGCGCCAGATTTTGGCGGGCGGTAAAGCGTTGGAGAATTTTCATGCCATCGCTGGCCGGCCCCATTTCGATCAATATGCTGGGCAGAAAATAAATTGCGGCGAAGCGAACGGGATACCGTGTCCCCTCATACCAATGGGCCACGCCCGGGCCCGCCAGAAAATAGTCACCCGCCGGCCGCTCAATTTTTTCCCGACCAACGAATGCCGTGGCTCCGCCCTCCAAGATCGTGCTGAACTCGCAATAGGGGTGGCGCTCGGGGTGGGGGATCGTGGGACCTGACTGAATGACACCGTGGCGCACCCAGATGGGATGGAGTTCGCTCAAAGGCTGGCTGGATTCCCGAACTTCCGAAAGCCAGGAAAGGTCGGAAAATGTGGACCCGGCTGGCGGGGACTTTTTCATGCGATTCACTACCGAAGGTACTTCCGGAAGACAACCCATCCAATCTAAAATTAACCGGCGGTTTTGTCGGGAGAATTCGGGCTAGGGAAAGGGTATCCAATCTGGTCGCTTTTCTGGCCTAAATAGGGAGCCAAAACCGGCCGCGCCGGTAAAAGTAGAATCAAACCACCTCGTTTCGCAAAATACATTTCTCCTCCTCCATGAATCTTCAAATGAAAGCGCCAAGTCCACGGAGCGAGTGGACCCAAGTTCCTGAGCTTAGAGCTCTGGTCACCCATGTCGCCTCGTACCCAACCCGGGCCCGCCTTTTCCTGCTGGCGCTGCTCGCGAGCGGGGTTTCACTCTCAGCGGCGGACGCCCGCATCCCGGTTACTCCGGAGCAGTTTTCCGGACCCTTGGTCTTTTTCGCCACTCCAGCCAACCGGGTTTTCGAAGAACCCGTTCCGTTTGGTTTTGTCAACAACTTGACGGACAGCGGATGGATTTGGCCCCGCGTGAATGACAACTCCGGTTTCTTCACGGTGGATTTTGGGAAGCCCGCCGCAATTAAGAAATTTCGCGTTTACACGACCTACAATGGAGGCGAACGCGCCGCAGTTTGGAACATCGCCTATTCCAACGATGATTCCACCTACACGACCGCTATCGATTGGGAGTATCACCCGGGCAGCGGTCTCGGCGTGGACGACGAAGGAAATCCTGTCGATGGCTTTGGAGGTTGGTATGAGGCCAATTTTAACGAAGAGGGCAAGGCCGGACGTTACTGGCGGGTGATGCAAGACGCCATCGTGGTCGACCACTCGCCTCGTAGCGGACAAGTCGAGTTTTACGGCACGACCGAACCGCCCACGAAACCCACCGTCAAATCGACTTCACCCAAAGGCAACACTGTTCGCAAGACTGCGACACTCCAAATCGAACTGGAAGATGGCACCCTGACGCAGGTGGCACCGGGTTCGATTCAACTGCTCGTAAACGGTAAGGCGGTGGTCCCGACGGTCGCCAAACCCGCAGGCTCCAAGGTAAGCACTCTGACTTTCAATCCCAATGGTGCCCTCCTCGAGGGGACCAATTCCGTCAATCTTACCTTTTCAGACACGGGCAGCCCGGCAAGTACGGTCACCACCCAATACAATTTTATTGTGATCAACGACACACTCGCCGCGCTCGTGGTCAACATCGACCTCAATGGTGTTCGAAACGACCCTGGACCGGACCAAATCGGACCAACCTACCAAGGCCAGGGCGCCGCGGGAGGCGGTTCCATCTGGAATGGAGTCCTGGTAGATTCTCGAACACAGATCGGTGCCGATGACAATGACAACCTCAGCGTTGCCGCCGCCAATCTGCTCGATTCCATTGGTGGTGCCACGACGGTCGGTTTTTCCATCAATCCGGTCGGGGGCGATGTCGGCGGCAATCCGACCACCAACCCGACTCAAGCGCCGGCTTTGTTCAGCGACTATCTCTTCGTCGGTTTTGGTGCTCAGATCACCTTGAAGGCAGACTTCACGATTAACGTTCCGGATGTACCGAGCGTCGACCTCTATTTTTATAACCAGGTAGGGACGATTACCATTCCGGGCTCGCAGCCAGAAACCGGCAAAGCCAACGGCATATTCAACGCGAACAACACCCGTGTCTTCAAAACGGTCCCGGTCACGAATGGCAAGATCACCGGCAGTCTCAACGGGGATCCTGGACGGCTCGCCGGGCTTACGATTGTCAAACCCGCGCCGCATGCGTTGGTCAGATCCCGAGCCCCTGCCGAGGGAACGGAAGCCTACCGCACCGCTGTGATCAGGGTCGAATTGCAGGACAACGTCTCATTGGTAGTTCGGCCTTCGATTCGGCTCGTTTTGAACGGCACAGCGGTTTCGACCGTCATCGCCAAAACGGGGGATATCACGACAGTGACTTATGATCAACCGGGTCCGCTGCCTCAGGGTCTCAATAAGGCGCAAATCATTTTTAGCGATAACGCCAGCACACCGCTGACCGTGACCAACGATTGGAATTTCCTCGTGGTCAGCGACTCGAGGCTCATCGTCACACCGGAGATGCTGTCCGGGCCGCTCGTCTTTTTTGCGTCACCCAACGGTCTGACTCATAAAGCTCCGATTCCATACGGCATCGCGAACAACGTGACCGACAGCGGCTGGATCTGGCCACAGGATGATACCGGTGAGCTCGATGTGGATTTTGGCGTACCGACCGAGCTCAATCGGTTCCGCGCCTTCTCTTCCTACGGTGGCGGGCCTCGGGGAGCGGACTGGGCCATCGAGTATTCTACGAACAACACCGACTGGCAGACCGGTGGCGACTTCTTGTTTGAAACTTCCAACGGTGGAGGAGTAAACAACGATGGCAGCGCGCGGACGGATGCTGGCGGTTGGTATGAAGTCAACTTCAACGAGGCCGGCAAGGAAGCGCGTTATTGGCGGATTCGCCAGGTTGCGCACACCATCTCTCATGCGCCCCGCGTCGCCCAGGTGGAATTCTATGCCGCCGTGAAGCAACCCTCCGTTAAATCTCTCGCGCCACTCGGCGGCAACAACCCCCGGAATGTAAATATCGTCATTGAGCTGGAGGATGGACTTAACAAGGTTGCCCCCGCGACGGTTCAACTCACGGTGAATGGAGCAGTCGTGGCTCCAAATATTAGCAAGCCTGCGGGGTCGAAGGTAAGTACCCTCATCTACGATCCCCCGACCAATCTGCCGCTGGGAATCAACACGGTGAAGCTGACCTTCTCGAATGAGGGAACTCCGGCGGTCATCCAAACGGAGGAGTGGATCTTCCAGGTGAATGAAACGGCTCCGGCCCTCGTCGTCGCTCCGGTAATGCTCTCGGGCCCGCTCAAATTCTTTGCGTCTCCGCCAGGACTGACTTTTGCTTATCCCATTCCTTATGGTGTCACCAACAACGTCGCCGATAGCGGGTGGATCTGGCCCAGCGATAACACGGGTTCACTGGCCACTGATTTTGGAACACCCACCACAGTCAACCGCTTCCGTGTGTTTTCGACCTACCCCGGAGGCAGTCGGGGTGCCAACTGGGCGATCGAATTTTCGAATGACGGTTTGTCGTGGGGAAAGGCGACCGACTTCCCGTTCGTCACGCTGTCGGGTGTCGGTGCCAATGACGACGGCTCGAAGCGAGCGGATTTCGGCGGCTGGTACGAGATCGCTTTTAATGCGGATAACAAGATCGGAGCGCGTTACTGGAGGATTCGACAGACGGCCGTACTGGTTTCCCATGCACCGAGATGCGGGCAATTCGAGTTTTTCGGCAGCGCCCTGCCGCCGTTAAGCGTTTCGCCGAGCATGCTTTCAGGTTCGCTGAACTTCTTTGCCTCTCCTCCCGGGCTGGTCCACACCAACCCGATTCCCTACGGCATCAAGAATAACGTGGCTGACAGCGGCTGGATCTGGCCCCAGGATAACTCCGGTCTGCTGGCGGTCGATTTCCGTCTCCCCACCGTGTTACATCGCTTCCGCGTATTCTCAACCTATCCCGGCGGTGCTCGGGGAGCGCTTTGGGCGATCGAATACTCGAATGACAAAATCAGCTGGGCGCCATCCACGGAAGCGCTTTTCGAAACCCAAGCGGGCTTGGGAACAAACGACGATGGCACCCCGCGAGCGGATTTCGGTGGCTGGTACGGCCTGACCTTTAACGAATCCGGTGTGGCGGCACGATACTGGCGGGTCCGGCAGGTGAGGGCGACGATTAGCCATGCGCCACGATGTGGTCAGGTGGAGTTCTACGGGGCGCCCATTTCGCCGCTTCCGATCACGCCCGAAATGACTTCGGGACCGCTCACGTTTTTCGCGTCACCGGCTGGCCTGACGCATACGGCTCCCCTCCCGTATGGCATTACGAATAATGTTGCGGACAGCGGGTGGATCTGGCCGCAGGACAACTCGGGATTGTTGGCGTTCGATTTCGGTGCCCCACAAGCGCTTGGTTTCTTCCGGATTTACAGCTCGTATGCGGGAGGCGGCCGTGGTGCGCTGTGGGCGATTGAATCTTCGCCAGACAACACCACCTGGACGACCTCCATCGAGTACCCCTTCGAAACCACCTTGGGAGGTGGAGTGAATGACGATGGCAGCAGCCGCACGGACTACGGTGGGTGGTTCGGCACGAGTTTCAACTCTGCCGGTATTGCCGCCAGGTATTGGCGCATTCATCAGATCAAAGCGACGGTCAGCCACGCGCCGCGAGCGGCCCAAATCGAGCTTTACGCTCCGCCAGCTAATTCGGGATTGCAGGCGCTCAAAGTCCAGCGGCAAGGCAACGGCCTCGTCATCCAATGGAATGGCGCGGGCATCCTGCAATCGGCGGACAACCTGACGGCGGGCCCCTGGAAGGATGTTCTCAACGCAACCAGTCCGCTGACGGTGACCACCTTAACGGATAAATCATTCTACCGATTGCGGAAGTGATCCCTGATAGCGCTATTAATTCAATCACCCACCTGCACCCATATCTTGACCGGTATGGGTGCCATGGTGGGTTTGCTTCCTTGGTCCCAGTTTTAGATATTCTATGAAGACCTCTACTCCATCTTCGCCGCGGCGAGCGCCGGGCCAACCAGGCATGGCCTTCACCTTGATCGAGTTACTGGTGGTGATCGCCATCATTGCGATTCTAGCGGGGATGCTGCTGCCGGCGTTGTCGAAGGCAAAAGCCAAGGCTCAAGGAGTGTTTTGCATGAACAACACCCACACGCTCGCCCTGGCGTGGCTTATGTACGCCCACGAGAACCGCGACGTGCTGGTTCAAAACCAAAACCTGGGCGCGCCCAATACTCCGGTCGAAAATAGTTGGGTCACCGGCTTCTTGACCTGGACCACCGCGGGTGACAATACGAATCTCACCTTTCTACTTGACCCGAAATTTGCCAAATTGGCGCCCTTCATTGGCAACTCCAAAAACGTCTACAAATGCCCCGCAGACCGGCGTGTCTCCAAGCCGCAGCGTCAGCGGGGTTGGACCGAGCGGGTGCGCAGTTCGTCCATGAATTTCTACGTGGGCGAGGGCTCGACGCCGGGAGCCAAAGACTGGTTTCCCGGCGAACGTACCACTTATAAGAAGCTCGGAGAATTCAGCCGCTTGGGGCCTTCGCAAACGTGGGTGTTTGTGGATGAACACCCAGACACGATGAACGACGGCGCGATGTTTGTGAACACCAAGGACACTCAGTGGGTGGATATGCCGGCCAGTTATCATAACTCCGCCTGCGGATTTGCCTTTGCGGACGGTCATTCCGAAATCAAGAAATGGGTCGTGGGCCGGACCACAGTTCCGGTGCTTTTTGTGGATTGGAACGTGGTCGGTTTCGACGCCAAAGCCGACCCGCGCGACCTGCGGTGGCTCCAGGATCGGACGACGGAAAAACCGTAACTGGCGTCGGAGTCGATTCTGTTCTGGATGGCCGCCGCCCCGCGCGAGCCATCCGTCGGTTGGGAGCGGAGGAAGTAATCCATGCATAACTATCTTGAACTCAAACCCGCGAACCCATCGCCAGGCCGGTTTTCGAGCGCCATCCGGCTTGTCATTCTGCTGGTGGGGTGCGGATGGTTTGGTGGGTCGATGCCGGTGTCACGCGCCGCAGACCGCGTCGTCGTTTCCGAAAAGGGCCAGCGGCTGATCATGAACTCTGGGGCGCTAGCCCTCGAATTGGAACTTTCGCCGGATGGTGCGGTCTTGCTCCAGTCACTACGACGAGTCCCCAACGGCCGCGACTGGGCCAGCGTCGGCTCGGCGGCCGGGATCAATTTGCGCAGTGACCTCGTCGCGCTCACGGGTTTTTCTGCGGTTGGCGGATTCCAACATGTTGACCACGCCGTGCGACAACGACCGGACGGAGGCACCGAACTGAGTATTGTCGTCGAACATCGAGTTACCCGGCTTCGTGCAACCCTGATGCTGACCGCGTACCCGAATTCGCCCGTCATGGACCTGTGTCTACGCCTGCATAACCTGGGTGATGCGACGCTCCGCAATCTCTCCCGCTTTGATCCGTTGTCGATCGCGCTTCCGATACCCCAACGGCCTTACCGCGCTTATTGGGTTACACGGAATTCCTACGCGCTCAAACAGGCGGATGTGGCCGAGGAATTGACGGTGGACGGGGGTAACTGGAATGGACCGACTGCCGCGGGCTGGCTGGCCTTGCAAGACCCGGCCAGCGAGGAATTTCTAATTTCCGGGATTGAATGGGAGCGGCATTGGGCTTTTGACCTCCGACGGGAAGACGCCGGGCGGGCGTTGCGACTCTCCGTTGGATTACGGCGCGCCGGCACCCAGGATCTCGCCCTAGGAGCGTCGATGGAATCGCCTCACGTTTTTCTCGGACTGGCGAAGGGTGACCTCGATGATGCGGCCAATGTAACCCACGATTACCTGTTAGCGCACGTGCTACCGCCTTTGCCCACTGGTTTCCCATTTGTGTGTTATGATATTTGGTCGACGGAGCAGGAAAATGTTGAGCGCCGGATATTGGATGAAGCTGGCTTTGCCGCGAAGACGCTCGGGGTGGAGGTCTTCTACCACGACGCCGCCTGGTATCGCGATTCCGATGTTTCCAACAAAGAGCGTTGGGGCGTTGGGTTGGGCAGCTACGCCGAAGATCGGCGGAAACTCCCGGGCGGTTTGCGCCAACTGTCGGATACCGTCCATGGGCTCGGCATGAAATTTGGTTTGTGGGTCTGTCCTGAGATGATCGACGTGACCATCATGGAACGGGAAGGCATTCCCGACCGTTGGATGACCACGGCCCGCGAACAGTTTAACGTTCAAAAGATCGGCGGTTGGAATCCCCTGCAAATGCTCTGTACCGGGAACCCAGACGTCGAACAGCATCTTCAAAAACAACTCCTTCGAATCACGGAAGAGTTCAAGCTCGATTGGCTCAAATGGGATGCCTCCGGCTTGCCGGGTTTGGATATTCTCTGCGACCGACCGGACCACGGGCATCAAGTGGGCAATGGGAGTCAAGCGGCGGTCCGCGGGAAGTATCGCATTCTCGATGCCCTTCACGAGAAGTATCCGGCGCTCATTCTGGAACAGTGCTCTTACGGGACCCGGCTGGATTACGGGATGGGCCGGCATGGCGCTCGCGCTAATTGGTTGAGCGATTCGACCGCACCTTCGTCCCACGTCCGCGACAATGTCATGGCCGCCGCCTACGTGCTGCCCAGCGCCTGTAATTTCACCTGGGTCATGCGTGATGCGGAGGTTTCCAAGCCGCAGACGCCGGCCTTTCTCGATACGATCATCCGGTCGCGAATGATGGGCGGATTTGGATTTGGCACCTTGCACGGCAGCCTCAGCGAGTGCGTGTCACTTTATCCACCGGTGGTCATTGAGGCAGCCACGCGCGCGGTGAAAAATTACAAAACCTACCGCCATCTTCTGGCCCAAAACGTTTACCACCTCACCCCCTGGGGTAAGACGAACAGCTGGCAGGGGCTCCAGTTCGCCGCGCGTGATCGTCGCGAGGCGGTGGCGTTTTTCTTCCGCAACGGCGCGCCGGAAACCGAGCGCACGTTCAAATTCCGGGGCTTGGACGCTCAGATCGACTACGATATCTTGCGCTTGAACACTCGTTCCAAAGAATCCACCCGCGGTGACCGCCTAATGCAATTGGGCCAGGGCGTGACGCTGGCCGGCGATCCGGAAGAATCGGAAATCATCTGGCTGAAAGCCAAGGGTGCGCCCTGACCATGAAACATGGTTGCCGTGGTCCAATTGAAGGTTTTTATCCGCTCCAGTACTTGGGGCGATGCTTTCGTTGAATGATGACGACCGCCTGGCACGACGGAGGAACCGAAGCTCCGGCTCGAGTGCTGGACCTGCGGTTGTCGCTTCAATTCGTCACCCGTGCGATCATTGGTATTTGGTGCTGTTTTGCCCTGGCTGCCGCCGCCGACCCGTCCACGACGGATGAATTCGCGGCCCGACACGCATGGGCTTTTCACACCCCAAAAAATCAGCCCACACCTCGAGTCAAAGCCAGTCAATGGCCCCAAAAATCGATCGACGCTTTTATTTTGGCCAGACTCGAAGAGCACGGGCTGACCCCGGCGCCACCGGCAGAAAAGCGAGTTTTGATTCGACGCGCCACTTTCGATCTTCTGGGACTTCCACCAACCGCGGAAGACGTGGAGGCCTTTCTGGCGGATTTGTCTCCCGACGCATTCACGAAGGTGGTGGAACGGTTGCTGGGATCACCCCAGTACGGGGAGCAGTGGGGTCGGCATTGGTTGGATCAAGTCCGCTATGCGGATTCGGTGGATAAACGACAAATCGGCCAACCCGGAGATATTAGCGAGGCCTATCGATATCGCGACTGGGTGGTTAATGCCTTTAACGACGACTTGCCCTACGACCAATTCGTGATTCAACAATTTGCCGGCGACCTGATTCCCGGGAGCGGCCCCGACGGCTTCAATCCCCAGGGAATTGTCGCCACGTCGATGCTGGCCATCGGCCGGTGGGAACAAGGCGAGGCGGACAAGGAGAAGATGATGACGGACATCGTCGATGACCAGGTCGACGTGACGGGGCGGACCTTTCTCGGTCTGACGCTGGCGTGCGCGCGCTGCCATGACCACAAGTTCGATCCAATTTCGGCGCACGACTACTATGCGTTGGCCGGAACCTTTTACAGCAGCCACATCATCCCGGAAGTGGGCGGCAAGGGTGGCGATACCCAACGGTTGCGGATTCCGCTGGATTCACCGGCCGAACTGGAGCGACGAAAGAAGCGGGAGCTCCGGATAGGTGAGCTCGAGGATCGCATTGAGCGAACTCTGGACGAGGCCATTGTCCTCCAGGGCCGGGAAATATTGCGAAGGGCGGAGCGCTATCTGATCGGTTCGGCCGAGTATCGGAAAATCTGGCAGTCCAAGAACCGCATTTCTGCGGCCGAGTTTGCCCGCGCCCGTTCCGGCTCTGATTCGCTGAATCCGGAGCTGTTTGATGCGTGGACGGATTATCTTGGTTTTGTGGAGTTAAACCTTCTGTCCAGGTTGACGACCGGTTCCCCGCCCCAGACCGGGCTACAGGTCTGGCAGGGTTCTGGCACGAGCGAGACTCCGTGGGCGATCATCAACGAGGGTGACCAGATGTCGTCCTTTGCCGGAATTGGAATCCCGCCCCGAAGCGTCTCGCTCCATCCATCCCCAAATGCGGGAATCGCCGTTAGCTGGGAGAGTCCCGTCAGTGGTGTGATGCGGGTCACGGGTCGCGTCGTGGATGCCCACGACAGTTGTGGCGATGGCGTGGGGTGGGAGATTAAGAAAGGCGCCGGTCAGAGCTTGTCCGTCTTATCGGCCGGTGAAATTCCGAACGGCGGTGCCATGAATTTCGAGGACGGCCAAAGCTCTGCGCGCCTGCAGTCGGTCGAGGTGATGGCCAAGGAGTGGATTCAACTGTCCGTGTTGCCCAAAGCGAATCACGGATGTGATTCCACCCGGATCGAACTCGAGATTGCGGAAATCGACGGCGAGAAACGCAAATGGAATCTCATTCACGATTTGGCCCGACGCGACTCGTCCGTCCCCCCCGGGAATCCACAAAGGGACAGTTTTGGGCATCCCGCGATCTGGTTTATCCACGATCTCAGCGCGCGGTCCGGGCTGAGTTCGTTTCTCAGCAATTCGATCCTGGCAAAGTGGTTCGAGACCGTCGAGCGGGAAGGCATTTCACCGGCCGTGGAAAAAACGGCGCGGGAAGTTCAAGCTTCACTCATACGGGCGGACGACGAACGGTCAAAGCGACGACAAGCCGGAATGGCGGAGTTGGGGGAGCGCCTGGCCACTGCCACGGATGATCAATTGGCCGCGTTGACGAAAAAGCTGACCGACCAGCAGGTCCCTCTTACTGACCCGGCGGAGCTTGATCGGGTGTATCGGGACCTTTTGAATCCGCGGGCTCCCTTCTGGGCGCGACATCGCCGGGGCGAGGTACACCTACTGCCCGAGTGGCAGTCCCGATTGGATTCCCTGCGCAAGGAGTTGGCGGACTTGAAACGGGATCCCCCGCCTCCCCCCGCCTTTGCCCACGGCATTCGCGATGGTGGAGTTCCCAAATCAGATTATGCCGGGATTCAAGATACGCGTCTTCAGATACGGGGCCGGTATGATCGCTTGGGTGAAGTCGTTCCCCGGCGCCTGCCCCAGTGGTTCGGTTCCGCGAACCAGCCACTGCTGACCAATGGGAGCGGGCGGCTCCAGTTGGCTCGCTGGATCGCCAGTCCGGAGAACCCGCTCACGGCCCGGGTCATGGTGAATCGGATCTGGCAGTTCCATTTTGGTGAAGGAATTGTCCGCACCGCAAGTAACTATGGGAAACTCGGCCAACCCCCGTCCCATCCCGAATTGCTGGATCATCTGGCGCGGCACTTCATCGAATCGGGCTGGTCCATCAAGGCCATGCATCGGGAGATCCTGCTCTCCGCCACCTACCAGCAATCCAGCGAGGCCTCCGAATCTGCTTTTCGTCAAGATCCCGACAACGTGTGGTTTGGACGCATGAATCGAAGACGACTGACGGCCGAAGCCATGCGCGATAGTCTGCTCGCAGCCAATGGGTCTTTGGACCTCACCCGCGGCGGGCCGCCGGTCCGAGACATAAACCTGCCCCGGCGGACGCTCTATTTGATGACGGTGCGGTCGGACGGAAGCAGTTATCGCACTTTGTTCGATGCTGCGGATCCGACCGCGATCGTGGAGCAACGCACGTCGACGACCGTTGCACCGCAGGCTCTTTTTCTCCTGAATAATTCCTTCGCCCTGGCCCAAGCTTCCAAGCTCGCCGAGTTGGTGCAGCACGGAGAACCACGGGACGATGCGGGGCGGATTGAATGGCTCTACCGCCGTTTGTTTGGCCGGCCGCCGGCCGAACGTGAGGTTGCCGCCGGACTGGGAGCCCTTGCTAAGTCAAGGCGCAACGAGTCGGATCCCGGCGGAACAAAATCGCCCCCGGCAGCGTGGGAGCGTTATTGCCAGGTTTTGCTCTGCGCCAACGAGTTTTTGTACATCGATTGACCACGCCAGCCACCATGAACCGTTCCCCATTTTCATCCGTGCGAGCTCAAGGGCTAAGCCGGCGTCAGTTGTTGGCACAATTTGCCAATGGTTTCGGCATCCTGGGGCTCGCCGGTCTCCTCGCCAACGAGTCTCGGGCTGGCTCAGTGTTACGGGCCAACGCAACCAATCCGTTGCTCGTCCGACCACCGCCGAGCAAGGGTAAAGCCAAAAGGATTATCTTTCTCTTCATGTCGGGTGGCCCATCTCAGGTCGATACCTTCGATCCAAAGCCGAAGCTGGCCGAACTCAACGGTAAACCGCTCCCGTTCGAAAAACCGAAACTGGAACGGACCAAGACCGGAAATCTATTGGCCTCGCCTTTTCAGTTTCGACGGTACGGGCAATCCGGAATCGCCGTGAGCAACCTGTTTCCTCACGTAGCGACGTGTGTGGACGATCTGTGCGTGATTCGCTCGATGTTGAGTGATAACATCAATCACAACGGTGCCTGTCTCCAGATGAACACCGGAGAGCAGGCATTCTCCCGGCCCAGTCTCGGTTCGTGGTTGCTCTATGGCCTCGGCAGCGAAAATCAGGATCTGCCCGGCTTCATTGTCCTCAGTCCTTCGCAGCCGGCCCAGGGGGCTCCCCTCTGGAGTTCCAGCTTTCTGCCAGCCGCCTATCAAGGGACGCTGGCGTCGGATCTGAATCATCCCATTGCCGACCTGGGCAACCCGCGATCCTCCCCGGCGACGCAGCGCGAGCAATTGGACTTGTTGAAGTCCCTGAACTCCTGGCACCAGGAAAGCCGGATGGAAGACAGCCGTTTGAGTGCCCGCATTGAATCGTTCGAATTGGCCTTTCGGATGCAGGCACAAGCGCCCGAAGCGTTCGACCTCAGTCGCGAATCGAAGGAGACCAAGAAGCTCTATGGTTTGGACAACCCGGTGACTGAGATCTTTGGCAAACAATGCCTGCTGGCGCGGAGGCTCGCGGAACGGGACGTCCGCATGGTGCAGGTCTATCATACCCAGACGGAAAAGCGGAGCAGCTGTCAGCTCTGGGATCAACACGGCAGCCTGAAGGCGGAGTTGATCAATAATTGCGCCGCCACCGACCAGCCGATTGCGGGGTTGCTCAAGGATTTAAAAGCCCGCGGGCTCCTGGACGAAACGCTGGTTCTCTGGGGTGGCGAGTTCGGCCGCACGCCCACGGCCGAAGGCACGGATGGTCGCGAGCATCATCCCTTCGGCTTTACAATGTGGCTGGCCGGTGGCGGCGTGCGTGGCGGAATGACGTACGGCGAAACCGATGAATTCGGCTGGCATGCCGCGCAGAACAAGGTTCACGTCCATGACCTGCACGCGACGCTTCTTCACCTCATGGGATTGGATCACGAAAAACTTACCTACCGTTACAGCGGCCGGGATTATCGTTTGACCGACGTCCACGGGCAGGTTGTCCATGATATCCTGATTTCTTAAAGGAGGGTCACCCGCAGCCGAACAAATTGGCGGCCATTGTTCAACGCCAACGGGCTGCGCCAGGTCTCGGTGACGGTTCGATCCGGATTCGTCGTCGCCGAACTCAACACCGCTCCACCGGTCCAGTCCAGTAGATCGCTAGAGAATTCAAGTTCATATTTCAGATCGCTGGCGCCCGCCGGTCGACGAAAGGTGACGGCGAGCTGATTTCCAATCAGCTCAACCATCGCCGCGTTGGTTGACGAAGCGACCTGAGGATCGCCCCCCAACGCATATTCCAGCAACGTGGTCAATCCATCCCCATCCCCGTTCAGGAGCGGATCGGTGGCGCCTCCATGAGCCGCGCTCCAGGCTGCCCAGGAGATACCCACCTGCCAATTCGCCGGCACCGAGGGATCCGGACGAGTCGTAGGTGCGATGAGTTGAAGACTATAGCCAACACCACCCGCTGCGTCGGGCCACGGCGCCAGATGGAGGTAATCAAAATCGTAAATCGTGATCCCGCCGCCATAGCTGAGTTTGATTCGCTCGCCCGTATTGGACAAATTATCGGGACCATACGATCCGGCGACGTTTTTGCCGGTCCCATAACGGGACTGGAAGGCCGCTGGGTTGCGCACCACATAGCACGTCGCACCAGGGTCCAGGGTAAAGCCCGCAGCGAAATCGAAATTGATCCCTTTGGTAAAACGAACGTCGGTCAGATCCAACGGAACCGCGCCGATGTTCATGAGTCGAATGAACTCGAAATCTTCACCACTGAATCCTTTTGCCAGCTCGGTCACGTTCGCGCTGGGCGGCTGATACATGATTTCGGAAATGACCAGATCACGCTTGTAAACCGAGGCGTCGGGAGTTGTGGGCACAAATTGCACCGGCTCGGACCAGCGACTCCATCGTCCGTTGGCATCCTGGTGACGAACGCGAGCGCGATAAGTATGACCGGGACGAATCGCCGCGAACGGGATGCGCGTGGTCCCGTCAGCCATCGACAACTCCGGCGAAGTCCAGACGGATTCAATTTCGTAAATTCGTGGCTCGGTGGGATCATAGAGCGGAATACCCGGAGCCGAGATTTCTCCGACGCGCCATTGGGAGGCGGAGAAGGTGGTGCCGCCCGTGGGGCCGGCGCGAAACAGGGAGGACTGAAACCTCAGGTCCTGGGCGGGAAATCCTGGTGGTCCCACATACGCGAGCGTCGGTCGCGTCGGCACCCCGGTGTCTTTCGCTTCCTGCGCCACAAACTGGTAACCATACCCGCGTGGCTCGCCGTTGTTAATGGCCCAGGTCCGCCCCGATGGAAACGTGTCCGTCGAGTAGCTTTTCATCAAATCGATGAACGCTTCATGGCTGCCGTGGCCGTTGACCGCGTTGGTCAGGACCCGCGTCCACGTGGTGCCGCGTGCATCCACGAACGGGGAGCGATAGAAATTTCCCTTATGACTGGTGAAACCGGTGTTAGCGCCATCCCCTTGACTGCGCGGATGCCAGTTCCAAACGCACTCGTCAATATCCGCCCAGGTCAAAGCCTGGCCCGCCGGGTTGACGATTTGCGCGTACTCATCGAGCAACTGACCGATTTGGCCTCCGTTGTTGGACCGATCCGCTCCCATCAGATCGAGAATCTCCCGGGCCCGATTTCGGTACTCCAACATCAACGGCGCCATCAACAGGCAATTCTTTTGATCGATCACGCCGCTATTCATTAACGTCGGAATAAACACCAGGTCCAGATCCCAGGGGACGTAATACCAATGACCATCGGGATGGTGATAAAAATAGTAGTTGGCCCCCTCGCGCATATCGATATTACCGATCAGACGGTCGATGGCGCGGCCGGTGTAATAGGTCGGCAGATGCAAATTCGTACGCCACCATTGAAGATTCGCCGCGTTGTTGGCGGTGCGACTCAAGGTGTTTGCAAGGAAGGTGGTCCAATCGGAGTTGTCTTGCGGCTGAGTTGGGCCCTGATTTTTCTGGTAGGGAGCATTGAGCTCGATCCGATAGACATTTCCCTCCGGCAAACCCCGCTCACTGAGGAACGAGCCGTCCGGAGTTTCCTTCGCCAGGTAGAGTCCCCACAAATCACCTTCATACTGGCTGGATTTGGAGGCTTCCACCGCGTCGTCAATGACGCGAAATTGAAAGTAATGAGTGTTCGGCGCAGCCACCCCCGCCAGTTGATACGTGCGCAAGGAGACGGCCTCATCCACCCCGGCCATCCCACGATTCACGGCCCCCCAAGGGGCGATGCATCCCTCTAAATTGAATTCATCCCAATCCTTCGGATAAGGGTGTTGGTAATTATCGAGCAACTGGAATTTGCGGGTGCGGGTGGCGCGGAAGCGCCATTTATTCTTGCCGCTCACGTAGGTCGAATTGGCCCCGTGATTGGCATATTGAATGTGGTCATACACCTTGCCATTGAGGATCAAGGTGCCTCGCATGCGCACGCCGTCAGACCCGGGATTGTACTGGCTGTTGAGGACGTCCGTGTTATTGGCGATCAGATGGTAGGCGCGCAGTGAACCCATGACCTCCGCCGGAAAATTGATCACCGGTGTCTGGTTCGGGGTGGTCGGCTTTCGCGCGCCGGACCAGGCGGGAATTCCATCATAAACGAAGTAGGCGAAGTTCGGCGACTCATCGTCCGGATAGGGAACCGTGACGGACAGGGGAGTTTCGGCGGCATCGGTCGCACGGAGGCGGTAACGGATCAGGCGGCGATGCTGCTGTAAGTTGGTGGGAAGCGAGGCCGAGAATACCGAGTCGCCCGCGATCAAGTCTCCCTCCTGGCCGGCGTCGTTCATCGCAACCGTCACCCATTTTACGGGATTGCTGTAGGCGGCGTCCGTGATCCGCAGATAAGCGCCCGGCTCAACGATCTGGTAGCTCAAACTGACCGCCGACACCCCCTGCGGATCGGTGACTTTCGCGGTGATCACCACCTTCTCGGCGGAGCGGGGTTGGGCTGGCGAATGGGCAACCTGCCGGATGGCGGGCGGCGCCTCGGTGGCAAACACGGAATTGCGGCGTCCTGGCGTGGGGGAGGTCGTTCCCGGTGCCGCCGACAGTTCGGCGTCGATGGTCAGGTCACCACTGGTGGCAGTGGAGTTAAAGACCTGGATGGCGAGGAGGTTGGTTCCTTCGGCAAGGTAGGCTCCGGCGTTTGGCAGGATGAATTCTTCAAAGGCCGTGGCGCCCGCCTCATGGTTTTGGGCAGCGTTTTCGGCGTTGAAAGCGAAGTTCCCCGTGTTCATGTGAGCTCGCTGCAATTCGACTCCATTGACCCAAACAATGCAGCCGTCATCCACCCGTAAGCGCAGCCGTAGTGCGCCCGGAATCTGGCCGGCGGCGAGATTGAACGGGTGCCGGAGAAACACCGAGACATAGGCGCCGTACATGTCCGTCAAGATCGTCTGATCATCTTCGTCGCCGAAACCAATCGACGTCTGGCCTACGAGCCACGTGTTATCCTCGACGAAGCTTTTCAGCCGCCAAGCGGAGGTCGGAACGGAGGCTTCACTCGTCCCCTTGCGATAGTGCCAGGCAAGATCATTAGTTTTTAGATAGATGACCGTGGCCGCCTGACCCGGTGGCAAAGAGCTTCGCCATGATCCACCCAGGTCCCGGTCCAGCGAGGGATGGATTAACTCGGCGGAATACCCGGAGGATGTCAGTGCGCCCCCTCCAGCGGGATTGGTGGGCCAGGGAAAACCCACGCCGTAGTTCACTTCCTCGACCACGTTGCCACCGGAGTCGCGCAATCGAATTCGCTCCCCAGCATGGCTCAGCTTACCCGTCCACGGACCGAACGGTTTGAAGGCGAACCGTACTTGAAAGGCTGCGGGATCCTTCGCCGCCACCAAATAGCCGCCCGGCCCGAGGCTCGTTCCTTCGGGAAACGCATATTGAACGGCACCGTCGATTCTCCAATTCGACAAATCAACCGTCCCCGCGCCCGGATTATGGAATTCAATAAACTCATCGGACTTCGTGGCATTCGGCGGGCGGTAATGAATCTCATTAATGATTACCCGCGAGGCGGCGATCTGCGCCCGAACTGGCCGGGTCAGGAGCGGGGGCCAAACCAGGAACAGGTGAACCATCAAGATGATGATTCTTGTCGATGCGTGAGAATTCTCGCGTCTCATTTTCTCAAACGGTAGAACTTGCGAGTCTCGACCGGTGCGAGGATCCATGGACTGAAGGAACGCGGCACGTCTTGCCAGTCGCCGGTGATCTTGTCCGCGGATTGAAGCATGGCTTTATCGGTGGGGTCGACCCAGGAAATGGCGACTCGGGTGCCATCCCAGGCCAGGTGGAGACTAGGTGGAGCCGCCGGGGCGGGTGTCAGGTGGAACTCCATCTGACCGCACCGGGGCGCGTGGCTGGTCGTCACGGCCTTCTGCCGAACTCGCCAATACTGGAATTCTTCGCTATTGGGATTGAGACGGAGTTCATACCAGCCCGCTGTATCGGTCCGGACGGAGCCGTCGCCATTGACTCCGCCGCCGGGCTTGGTCGTGTAGGCAAAGTCAACGGACCCGATCCAGTTGAACTTGTCGGTGGAATGCTCGATGGCCCAAGTGGCGCCGCGCGGGCCCCCGGGGTAGGTTGAATAAACCCGCACCCGGCCGAGGGCGGTGGGAGCACCAAAATCGATCTCCAAGCGCCCGGAGTTATCGTTGGGCCAAATCCAGCCGCCATCGGCGAGATTATTTGGGACGCCGTAAGGGATGGGTTCTTGGAAGGTCAGACCGGCGGGAGATGCAAAAAAGTTCAATGGCCCCGAAAGCCAGGTTGCGGCAACGGGGATCAGCGCCCCTTCATCGCCGCTGCGAACCGTGGACGGCTGCGCGAAAAGGAGTCCCAGCAACAGCAGCGAGCCGCTGATGGGAACGGTCGGGACGTTGAACCGCCCGCGACGGTCGCCGCGGCCAGGCAATTTGCCCGCCCCCATCGGCCCGCTCCGAAACCCAGAATTGGCGATTAATTGGTTACCCATTTGACGATAGCGCCTGGGGCACGATCGCCCGTGGTAGACCGACCGGACAAAAACATGATCGATTAGCAGCTAGAATCGCCCGGCACCGGAGGTAGGCTACTGTTCTTAGCCAGAATCCTCGCTCTTCTGGATACAATTGGGAATCTCGAACTCTTCAACCGCCTCTTCCGCGAAGAACTGGGCAGTGTTGAAGTGGGCCGTCGCCGGCTCAACCGCCATCACCGCGCCAGTAATAGCAGAATTTGCTTTCAGGCTTCGCGGAAGAGACAGCGTCTTATCCGTCTATACAGTTGGAATGCGCGGGCACAGCGCTCGGACTGCGGCCTTCAGGCCGCTTCAAGGTGCGCCGGCCCTGGGACGTTCGATCACCAAACAGTGGTCGAGGTTGGAGCGGCATCAATGCCGCGGTCCACCACCCGTTCATACGATAGAATCCTCCTGGAACTATTCTACAGATTAGACACGGCTTAGAGCCTGTTTTAATTGCCAAAGCGGGGCGGAAACTCTTTTCGCCGACGGACAAATTGGAAGTTCGAGTCGACAGTTACACCCTCCAAACCGACGTGCATTTCCCCACCGATTTCAATCTCCTTTGGGATGCCGGACGCAAGTGTTTGGATTATGTGGCGCAGTTCGAAAAGCGGGGCTTTCAAATTACCGGCTAGAGTAAATGGGGACATTGGCGCAAGCGCCTTAAGGCTGCGGAACGGACCAGCAGTCGAGCCAGTGCCAGCGGCGGTAAAAACAAAGAGGAACGAGTCCCAAAGCTGAGTCCGGAGTATTTGGAAATTGCCCGCGGGTTGGCCGAAAAAGTACAAAATACCCAGCTCGAGATTGCGGGCCAATGCACCCATCCGGCCGAATTGGCTCGGTTATTGATAGGACATCGGTTGTTGACGCTCCGCGATTATAGGTTCGTGCCTGCTTGATCTCCGACTCAGAGAACGCAGTTTCTTCCACTTCACCCTGGTGGGATCGATACAAGGACGGCAGGTAATTGCTCGCGTGCTCATTCTGCCCCAAGGAGCCGGGGTACCATAGGAATCCCGGATCGCAGTTGACCGCGTTGTCCTTGACGAGCCAGAGGGCGTGAAGAAGTCCTCTGCAGTACAACCCAAGAAACAGAATGAGACTCTGTTCCATGGCGAAGGGCTTCTCCCGAACTAATTGCGCAAGCTCTTGGGGAAGTTTCCAATAGATTGCCTGATGGTTGTCGATTAGTGCCCGATATTCGAGAGACCCGATCGATGCGGAGAGCGATGGCGGAACAAGCTTCTGAATCACATCTCGATCATTGGTCACGTAGAGGTCCATGTTATCGACGAATTGAATGCCCCGCCCCAAAGGTCCTCCGAGCGTGATATGACGCAGCCCCGAAATCAGCGTAACTTCATTGCTCTTCATAATAGGACCATGGGACTGCCAACATTCAGGTTGTCACCGTCTATCGTATCGGAGCCAATGATGCACGGCAATTTCCCACCGACCCGCTTCCTCGACGACAACGTGCTTCGCCAAGAGCGGGGGACGACGCGCAGTGGGTGCCGTTCAATCTGTAGTCGGTGCTGCCTTGCGCCAATCCACCACCTGCAGCCCCAGTCCTGTCTCTCGGGCAATGACCTCACCAGCATGCAGGTCACACATCTCGATCTGCCGCATGAATCGGCCACCGCGATCTGACTTACGGAGGATGATCGTCGCGACTGCTGAGCCCCGGCGCTCACGACAGGATGCACGGTATCCACAGTGCAGGATTGTGAGTTGAGCGGCTCCCGTATCAGAATCGATGGACACCGGCTCTCCTACATGCTGACGTTCGTTGGTAGTGCCGTCTCGACCGTGAGCAAGAGCCGGGAGTCTGCCAACGCTGCTGTCCGGTGCACTGCCCCTGCTTGGTAGTCGGGTCTGGACACCATCTCAACGAACGCCTGACGGGACGGATACTGCACCAATAGCGCGTCGTCCCACGTTTCGTCTGGCGGTGCGATCAGCGCGGTTTTCACGCTCCCCATCCACAAGACCTTGCCGCCAACTTCTTCCACCTTGGTGACAGCGACGGCGGCGTATCGTTGGTATGCCTCACGGCCAGTGCACGGTGTGGCTTCACTTCCAACCGGGTACTGCGCACAGTCCCGGTAACGCAGCAAGTTGATCATTACGAGCGCGCCGGGTTCCGCGATGTCTTGCACGAGTTGTTGGAACTGTTCGGCAGTGGGTTCAATCGATGCCATATAGATCTCCTTGAAAGTCATGCGGTGATTTAGTGCCCGTTGCTGGCCAGGTTGAGGATCACCGCACCAGTGATCACCAACAGCATGCCGCCGACCTTCATGACGATTGATAGGACATCGGTTTTTGACGCTCCGCGATTAATCTGCAACCTTTGTGCCAGAAGGGAAAGTGGCGTGATCAAAGCAGAATTGATCAGAACGACGGCCCAATTCAAACGCGCGAGCATTCAAACGCGGGCTATTCAAAGCAGCTATTAAAACTTTTGAATGGGGTTTTGAATAGAACCGCAATGGAGCGCGGACGCCGGATGCGTTCAGCTTTCAGTTTCGGATGTTGGAAACTTCGCTCATGCATTCTCCGCTCCGAACCGCTTTTCTCATCCGAAAGCCAAAGCGGTGTCGAGCCGCCGCACTCCGCAAGACCCATCGCCTCAATCTACCAGCGACTGATAAAACAGCGTGTAAAACTTCGCGAAGATGCCGTGTTGGTTATAGGGCAAATGTTGAGTGAGCAGCAAGACTGCGGTTTTTTCTTTTGGGTCGATTCGAAACGTGGTCGTCGCCGCGCCGTCGCAGCCGAACACGCCGACCGATCCGAGCGTGTTGGCTTTGGCGAGGTCGATGCGCACCGAACCTCCGAGACCGAAGCCTTCGGCGCCATTCTCGCCAAGCGTCGGCTTTTCCAAGAAGGTGAGATGATTGGCCGTCATCAGTTCGACAGTTTTGCGACCAAGAATTTGATGACCGTCGAGCTTCCCGCCATTGAGCAACATCTGCGCAAAACGCAAGTAGTCGCCCGCCGTTGAAAACAGTCCGCCGCCACCGCTGGCGAATCCCCTGCCTTTCTCAGAATAGGTCCCATAAGGAGGTTTGGCCGCGGCGCGGAGCTTGCCATCCGGGCCGTTCTCGTAAAGCTTGGCCAGTCGCGGCATTTTTTCCGGCAGCACATCGAAGCCAGTATCCTTCATGCCGAGTGGGCCGAAAATCCGGTCTTGCATGTAATCTTCGAGCGGTTTGCCAGACACCACTTCGACCAGCGCGCCGAGCACGTCGGTATTGACGCCGTAGTAGAACGCCGTACCTGGCTCTTGAACCAACGGCAGCTTGGACAAACGCTCGACGAATTCCTTCAGCGAGGACGACTCCAGGATGTCCGCCTTCTGAAAAAGCGTCTTCACCGGCTCACTCGCTGTAAAGTCGTAGGCGAAGCCGGCTGTGTGCGTGAGCAGGTGTTTAATCGTGATGGGCCGCTTCGCGTCCACCAGCGTGGCATTCTCTGCCGTCCCGCCGGTGCATACTTTGAGGTTCGTCAGTTGCGGGAGGAAGCGGCTGACGGGATCGTCGAGACTGAAGCGTCCTTCCTCAAAAAGCTGCAACACCGCCACGCTCGTGATTACTTTGGACATCGAATAGATGCGGACGATGGTGTCTTTCTCCATCGGGGCGCGTGCTTCGAGGTCGCGGTAGCCGTAGGTCTTGAAGTCAACGATGCGTCCGTCGCGGGCAATGATGGTAATGGCGCCCGCGTGTTTGCCTTCGTCGATGTAGCCTTGAACCATCGCCTGCAGCTTGCCGAGGCGTTCGGGTGAAAAGCCCAGCTCGTCGGGCTGTGCATGTGGGAGTTGGGCTAAGAGCGGATTGGCAACCAGAAGAAGGCCACAAATGACCGCGCGAGAAAACGTGCGTTTCATAACTTATAGATAGGACATCGGTTTATTGACGCTCCGCGATTAGAATGCGCTTGAACTTCAAGACGTGGCCGACGGTCAGGCTGTGCCGATCTTTGATTTCTTCGGGCGACATTCCAGCGTCCAGCAGCGGCTTGACCAGTCGCGCCTTTTGCGCCCACGGCAGCGCCACGCGGTTGAGGTTCTCCGAAAGAAACCGCCCGACGGCATCAATCTCTTTCCGCTCAACGATGAACGCCTTGAACTTCACGCCAAGCGCCTTCGCACGCAACAAGCGACCCCCGCCCACGACCAGCGCAAAATCGTAAAGCCCGCCGTCCGGTCGTCGCCGCTCCTCGCGCGGCAAATGACGAATGTCCCGGACCTCGCCCGGCTCGATTTGCCCGCGGCGCCGCGTGTCCTCTACGGATCGCGCAAACTCCTCCGCGTTGCGCTCGCGATGGACGAAAACCTTTACGCGGTCCGGGTCGATTTCGTGGATTTGCTGGGCGGTCTTCATGCGTCTTTTTGAGATTCGACATCCTTCGTCAGCGCCCAAACCAGCGCGATCACCCATCCAACGAACGTCCAGCCGAGAAGAAAATTGAGCGCCAGAATCGCCGTCGAGTTGCGCTTCTTGATCCCGATAATGGCTGGAGCAAAATAGATCGTTGCGCCGAACAAGAACAGGAGCAGGAAGTCGATGAAGTTGGCTCCGGTGCTCACTGCTTCCGCGAGAAGGAATGTTTTAATTTTGGAACTCGTTGGAACTTTTCGGCTGGGAATGCTGATATTTACAATGCCGGCGGAGGGGATCGAACCCTTAAAATGATAAGTATTCGGTTTTTTGACGCTCCGCGATTAAAGGTTCCTCGGGACGCCACTCCGACCGGCTCGGCGGACGCGTCCGGGCGGGTGGCATGGAAAAACGCTATGTCGCCGCTATCGACACGTCAACCAGACATGTCGATAAAATTGAAATTATTGAACACAACAACTAAACCGGTCGAAATCGGCGACAGGGATCGGGGCTGATCCGGGCAATGTCCTAGGACGCTCGCAGGACAGTGCCCGGAAAAACTGCGAATTTGCTGAGGAGAAGAGTGGAGCGGGTGAAGGGAATCGAACCATTGTTTATGAGCCAAGTGCCGTCTGAATTCGCTCTTAGAGCTCGGCGGCGGGCAAGGGCCTGCCGTACTCCCATCCCCAAAGGGTCTTGACGTCCACGCCCAAGACACGGGTGACCTCACCGTGTATCAACAGTGTCGAGAAGCGTGCCGATCGCGGCCCTCATACACAGGGTTGGTTTCATTCCGTTGCCAACTTTAGCGCGGAGATTTCCCTGGCTGCATTCAAACACATGGTCAGCCGCAGCGTCTCGCGCTCACATTTAGCCCGATAGATTAGGCGGGTGACTCCATCCTGCACTTTGACTTCCAAGAGTTCGAGGCGGACCACGCTGCCGGTATTTTTCAGACGCCGGGAGAAGTCCTTGTTCCAGGCGGTAACTTGTTCCTTTCGGGCTTCGTCGGTGAACCACTCTGGTTTCAGACTCCCGGCGGCGGCGGAGCGAAGCACGTCGGCAACATGCGCACTGAACGCCGGATCGGGATCAACGATGGAGCGTCCCTTCAGGGCGGGCAGGCTGCGGCGGGCCACTCCGTGCGCGAGGGCGGTATGGTCGGCTTGCGCCAGATTGCACAACAGGATGACCGTCAAGCCGTCGTCCAGGAAGCGAGCGATGTAGGTCTTGAAACCCTGCCCTGATCCGCCGTGTTGGACGACGCGATGGCCAGCCACCGTGTCGAGTCCCCATCCACAGCCATAGCTGCCACCGCCCATCTTCAATGAGGTCGTGGCACCGTTGCCAAACTTCGCCGCCGTCCACATCTGTTCCCGGATTCGTGCGGAGAGTGGATTGTCGGTGTAAAGCGCGGCATCCCACCTGGCGACATCGAGGACGGTGAAATAGAGCGAGCCGTGGGCCGTCGTGTTCAGACTGGGCGACAGCCAGGCCTGATTCTTGACCTCGCCCCCGATTAACTCGTAACCCGCAGCACGGTGGAGGATAATGTTCGTTTCGTTAATGACGCGGGTGGAAGTCATCCCCAGCGGCTTGAAGATCCGTTCCTGGAGAAAATCGCCGTAAAATGTCCCCGTCACCCGGTGCACGATTACGCCAAGCAGGACATAGCCGGTATCGTTGTAATTCCAATCGCTTTCGGGCGCGAAGTCCAACTTCAAGCCCTCTGCGAGCGTGAGGAGTTCCTCCTCGCTGTAGTCCTGACGAAGGTTGAATTCTTTTTGGGTGTTGTATTCCGGGATGCCCGACGTGTGGTTCAGTAAATGCCGGACGGTGATGCCCTGCCAGGTGGGTGGCGCATTGGTCAGGTAGCGGCTGATGGGATCGTCGAGTCCCAGCTTTCCCTCCTCTGCCAGCAGCAACACGCCGGCCGCGGTGAATTGCTTTCCGACGGAGGCGGACTGAAACACCGTCTCCGGTATCACCGACACGGAATGTTCGATGTTGGCAAGACCATATCCTTTGGCCTTCACGATCTTCCCATGTTTTACGACCGCGAGGGCCACTCCCGGAATCTGTTGTCGTTCCATTTCGCTGGGGACAAACCGATCGATCGTGTCTGCGCCTGACGCTCCGCGATTAGAGAGATTTGGTTTATTGAATCTGGCGAATTTCGATCACTTTCCCCCGTCTGTGGGCGGTAGCAAGTGAATTGAGTGGCTGGCGACCGACAAACGGTGGGCAGGAGAAGGGGTTGAGGCCGAAAGAGGGGAAA
>SIBK01000052.1 GCA_009695205.1 Pedosphaera sp.
CGTAACCCCGCAGATCCGTGAGAAACAGCAAGCCGAGTGTCCCCTCCCGTTTCTCTTCGCTGACGCTATCCGAGCTGTAGGTGATTCCTGCGAAGATGGCATACCCCATTGTAAATCCCGCCAGCATCCAAAACAGCTGTTCCCCCAATGAATTCAGCGAACCGCGTCCGCTCGCATTGACCCAGTACCACCAGACGGCGATGCTCAGCGCGACTGCCGCCGCAACACTGCGCGCCCAATAGGTTGCAGGTCGCCGGGAAACGACGCGAAGCTCACGATCAACAACAGGCAGTATAGTCATGCGGATGCGCTCTCGTTCATCCCTTTGACCGAACGAGCTCGGAGGGGTCACTCTCCGGATCCTGCGAGCCATCCGCGGTCCGGCCCCGGATGAAGCGTCGGAGGCAAAGCTGTCGGAGAGCCACCTGCCACGCCCAGCAACCGTTCAGCAGACACAAACCCATAAACAATGCGAGAATCCCGGGAGGCCGGTGCCGGAGCGTGTATCCGGTGAGGTGCAGAGGGAGGAGGACACCTACCATTCCCGCTGCGAGGAGGGTGGGTGTGATGGGCAACGCAGCCAGCGAAAGACTGGTTCCCACGAGCAGAGCCGAGACCAGGCAGAGTACTTCGCAGGCTGTCGTAAGGGGTATTTCGAACCAAGGCCTCTCTCCCAACGAACCGCCACTCGGATGGAACGGGAGCCAGGGCCAAAGCACTCCAACAATAACCGCCGGGAGGAGAATCCAGCCCAGTGTTAAGAGTCGCGCGGAAAGAATACCTGCCGGTTTCAGGGGCGAAACCAACCACAATTCGAGAATCCCGGATTCCAGTTCTTGCCGGAAACTCGCGGCGCCCGCGAACGCCCCTCCGCCCCACAATATCCACCAGATCCGACTGCGCCCGGCGTCCGGATCCTTCCAGTGCAACGCGCCGACGACCAGGACCGCAACCAGCCAGCCCATCCGGGCAAGGCGAGTGGTCCAGACGGATTCTTGCAGCCATCGAACGGGATTTCCCTGGCAACACCCTCGCTGCTTCCATCGTTGCCACCGCGATCGCCACAGGCCGGTTGCACTTCGGGTCGTAACTTCACCCGGCTGCTGTCGCCACAACCGATCGACGGTGGACATAGCGACCCCGATGGCGAGGGCCACGAGGCCGGCCACGATCAAGACGAAGACGGCGGTGAGAACGAGCCCGGTGGTATTGGTCTCGCCCCCCTGCGGCGTCATCCAGGCGCTGCTACCGCCAGCGAGACGCAACCAAAACGCCCGAAGCTCACCGCCCAAGATCTTCAACCAACTGGTTTGCTTCTTCCAGATGGGCGCCGTTTGCCACCAACTCCACGTGGTGATCATCGCCTTGTAGAAAATGACGAAAAACACGGCGGCACTGACGGACAAGGCAACCGCCATGAGACGTGCCGAAAGCCACCGACGGCAGACGGCTGAGGCGATCAGACCGGCCGCAAGGGCAAGACCCAGAGCGGCCAGGTGCAGGAGCATCATGCGGACGGCATCCAGCATTGTCAGTCCGCCCAGCATCAGCGACACCGTGAGGATTGGAAATGCAGCGAAAACCAACGAGAAACAGCGAATGAAGTGAGTGGCGCATTTGGCAGCCACGATATCACGGGCTCGCAGCGAGGTGAGAAACAACAAGGGCAGGGTTCCCTCGCGTTTTTCGCGACTGAGACAATCCGCGGTCATGGCCGGGGCGGCGACCCACAAAACAGCCGCAAGTAGATAATTAAAACCACTAAATAAGGCCCGTCCTCCCGATATTCCGAACGACGGATTCGATCCCCAGACGAAAAACAAGAGGAAGAAGAGGGCAGCGGCCGCACCGGTCCGGAGCCAGTACGTCACGGGGCGGCGTGATTCGATGCGCAACTCACGGAGGATCAGCGGCCACATGGTGGTTCGAACGGATTGCGGGAGTGAAGGGCAACGGAGTTCACAGTTACGGTCAATTCTCCTAGCCACGCTCTTACCGGCGCACGTCGGTCATCGCGCTTCGTTGAAAGGATCGGCGCATTGCCCAATCATCGGTGTCGAACGGGAGACCGGCCGCGAGGGTTTTGAATCCATGCTGGAGATCAACGGTCGCCCGGTTATAGAAAAACCCGGCAATCGCCATGCTGATGACCAGGAAGGCGAGGCCCGCTCCAGCACCCGGTTCCCCGTTCGTTGAAAAAAGCAGGAGCAACGGAACGAGCAACCAACCGGGCGCCAGAGAGCGAAATAGTGTGTCGCGGAGCGCCTGGTGGGCATTGGACGCCCGCAACGCCTGTCGCGCTCCGATGGAAATAATCACCGAAAAGTCGAACCCGAGAGCCACAACGCCTCCCAGGAGTACGACGCCAAAGAAACTTCCGAACGTCGAGCGTGAGGTTACGGAAAAAAAATCTCGCGAGACCATCGCGGCAAGCAGCAGGAAGTTGAGCGTCACGAGCAAAATCAGAGCGCTGCGAAATTGAAGTCCGATTCCTCGGCGGAGTCCGTCCAGAAAATCCTTACGCTCCAATCCCGCAACCATCAACAACTCGAGCCCGCCACTTTCACGATCCGAACCGAGACTCGATGTTGAGGCAACGGCGAGCTGGAACTTGACCAACTGGTGGGCGAGGTACGCAGCCACGCTGGCCAGCATGAATCCCGCCCGCCCCGATTGATTTTTGCCACCCAACAGCGCGAATCCGTATGCGATGGCAAATACCACCAGTAGCGGGATCAACAGCATCACCAGGTTGCCACGAAGGGGTCGCACCACTCGGACGATCCAGCCATACGGTTGTGTCTCCATCAGGTGCCGCCAGTGGACGTGCCGCCAACCCACGAGCGGATGCGTGGATCCACGAAATCCCTCCGGGCGCGTCACCGCCGCGCGAACCGTAAGATCCTGCCAGCATCGCGGCAGAAACACACACGCGGCAATCAGCGCGGTCGCGGCAATTCCCGCTTGAAGCGGTAACCCGATTTCCATGGCGCGACCCGCCTGCGCCTGATTGCTTCGTCGAACTTCATCGAACGCAAAAATGAAGCTGCCGATCGGACTCGGCAGCAAAAGCCAATCTAACGTCGTCGTCGATCGCCAGTTATGCCAAAGAATTGCTGTACCCGCAGTCACGATCGAGAGAAAGAAGAGACTGGCGAGCGTGGCGGTGAGGGCTGTGCGGAAATCCCGGGTCACGGAGGACCAAAAGATCCCAATCGTGAGTGAGAGAATCACCGTGACGAGAAGCGCCATCACGACACGGCCAAACTGCCCAAAAGTCACGCCGCCGAAGATGAGTGGTAACGCGAGGATCGGAACAATCGCCAGCAATGCGTAGACGGCTTGGAGCGAGGAGGCGGTCAGCTTGCCCAGTACGACGTCGAATCCCCTCAGATCGGTCAGAAACAGCAGCCCTAAAGTACCCTCCCGTTTCTCAAACGTAAGAGAATCCGCCGTGTGCAACGGACCGGCCAAAAGCGCGTACGCGAAAGCGATCGACGCGAGCACCCCAAAAACGAAATCGGCCTGGGGGTTGATCTGGAGTCCGGTGCCGATCACCGCGTAGATCAACATGCTGGAGCCAGCGAAGAACCGCGACCAGTGGGTCAGCGGCCGCTTGGAGGCAACCTGGAGCTCGCGTTGGACGATCGGCAGCATGGCAACGGGGAGTTTCCCCGGGGTTGTTACTGAGTCTCCCCCTTGGTGACTTGCAGGAATACTTCTTCAAGACCCATTTCGTCGTCGCGAAATTCGGTCAACCGCGTTCCGCCTTTGACCAACGTCTCGGCAAGAATCGAGGGATCGGTGTCATGACTGACCAGTGTAACCTTAATTCGACCTTCGATGACTTCTGTCTGGTGCACCGCCGGACACTGTTGCAACAGGTGCAACGCGGTGGCTTCCGGAGTTGCCCTTACCCACATCACTCGAGTCTCCGACATTTGTTCGCGGACACCCTGCACGGGGCCGGAGTAGATTAACTTGCCCCGTTCGATGATGGCGCAGCGGTTACAAAGCGTCTGGAGTTCACTCAGGATGTGCGAACTGATGATGATGGTTTTACCCATCCGCTGCAATTCTTGGAGGATCGCCATCATTTCAATGCGGGCGCGCGGATCGAGACCCGAGGCGGGTTCGTCCAGCAGGAGCAACTGCGGGTCATGAATCAGCACCCGGGCAAGCCCGAGTCGCTGCTGCATGCCGCGGCTGAGCGCGCCGATGAGGGCACCCTTTTTTTCGCTCAAACCCACAAGTTCCAGAACATCGCTGACGGTCTTCTCCCGGGCGATCGCCGGGATTTTGTAGCAGGCGCCAAAGAAATCCAGGTATTCGGTCACTTCCATGTCCTTATAAACTCCGAAAAAATCCGGCATATAACCGATCAGATGGCGGACACGATCCGCCTGACGGACGACGTCGTGGCCGAGAACCTCGGCACGACCGCCGGAAGGGGTGAGAAAAGTGGCGAGGATGCGGAGAGTCGTCGTTTTTCCAGCGCCATTAGACCCGATGAATCCGAAGAGATCGGCACGGTTCACCGTCAGGCTGAGTCCGCTGAGGGCGGTCATGTTGCCGTAGGTGCGGGTGAGATCGTGAATTTGAACCGCGGGAATGGCAGGCGGTGCGGAGGCTTCGCGAGGGGCGAATTTGAGAGGGGTATCACTCATGGAGGCGTGGGGTTGGAAAATCGGAGGCGGAATCAAGAATAGGTACGAAAGTGCCGGTAGCGGTCTATTTCAGGGTTTTGAGGGCGAAACAACCAGTCGAAGGAGGGTTCCCTTGCGGCTTCGAACGGCGGGGAACTTGTTCAGTGTGGGAATCAGAGTTTCACCGGGAATCCACGCAAACAATAAAGTGTCCCCCCGTTCAACTAAAGGCGTCAGATCCGAACCCAACGGATAGATGCCGTCCCGTTCTGGGCCCTGAAGAAGGGACGGGAACGAGGCGGCCACACTGCTGACGCCCCAATCACTGATGGTGCTGCCAACACCGCCGCCGAGGATTTTTTGACGCTCGATCGCTGCCGTCGCGAAGGCGCTTTGGAACTGCCCCACCCACTCGCGCAGCACTCGGCCCTCTCGGTCGCGACGATTGTACTCGTTGCTTTGACCGATCCCAAGCGCTCCCAATTCGTGGACGGTGCCGCCATGGATCACCCAGACGTGCTCGAAGGGTTTACCAAGGGTGTTCTCGACGCGGATGGCAAAACCGTCGGCCGTCTCGGATAGCACAGCCTTCACAGGCGTGCTCATTTCTTCCTCCCAGTCACTGACGTGCATTTGGCTCGTCCAGACGGGCACGTAAATATCTGCGCCAAAACCGTTTTTCGCCGCCAGTTGGAGGGTGGATCGACCCTCACTCCGGTTGCCCATCCACAGACCTCCAGATTCCGGGCGGAGGGTGGCATTCGCGACGTCGGAACCGATGTGATAAGTCTCGTTGGCGGGAGAATAAACGCTCGCAAAGGTGCGGCCGCGAATTTCTGCTCCCGCAATCCGGGGAAACAGGTCCGCGATGTGCAGTTCGTTCCATTCCGTCTGCCCCGCCCGCAGCTTGAAGCCGATCCAGTAAATCAGCAGGGAAAACAGGGCAACATAAGCGGGAAAGGTCAACCAAGTGAGCATCGGGCGCTTTATTTTCTTCAACCACCACTGGTCGATGGGGCCAATCACCGCAAGGTATGCCACCAGGAGAAGGAGCAAGGCTCCGACCGGGAGTTTCCGGATCTGGGTGGTCTCCACCATTGCGCCGAATAGGGTGTCGAGACTGCGGCTGCCATAGTAAGTCGGAACCTGCGCTCGATCCGTCAGCAACAAATTTTGAGGCACACCTGCCAAGCGCGCCCAGAACTCCGGCCGAAACTTCCAAGTCTTAATGGGGTCTCGCTCGGGATTGAACGCTAGAACGGTGACGAGCCCACGGCCACGCGGGCTGCTCACAATCAGGGGAGCGTTGGTGGGCCCAAAGCTCAACGTCCCACCGAGCGGGCGCAGCCCGACCAGTGGAAGCTCGGAACGGTCGAACGTTGCGTCGGCAGACAGCTGTGAGAAGGCCGTCGAGCGTGAGGGTTCATCCGAGGAATGCGGCGGTTCATAGCCAAATCGCAACGCCGAGCTCGGCTGACCGGGATGATCCAGATCGTCGCGGATCAGCCATTTATGCAATTCTCCGTTCATGCGGCGGGAGTTGAGACCACTCACCTGAGCTGGCATAAGGTCGCGAAGCCACGTGGCTGTTCCCAGGTCCCCGGGTTGTTCGACAGTCACTATCAGGTGACCGCCTCCCTGCACCCAGGCCAGCAGCGCCTCCACCTCTTTCTCCTTTAGTAAAAGCGCCTTTTCACTGTTGAGATACAGGCCGTTCAACTCCTCCAGTGCGAGTGGGTTGTCCGGAAAAAACTCGGGCTGAATCCGTACCACAACCGGAGCCGCATCGTCACCCCGGCTATTCTCGACCTTCGGAAAAACGGGAAGCCCCGCGAACTGACCGGGCAACGCTCCCAAGACGTACGTGTGCCACGGGGCGATTCGAGGGCGTTGGGAAGGACGATCCTCACGAACCCTTCCACTCGAATCCACCAGGCGAACGTCCAGGGTGAAAATACCCGCTCCCGACGCAAAAGCCGGGAAGATAATCCTCTTGCGAGTCCCGGTTGGAAGCTCCACCTGATACCGCTGGCGTTGTCCACCCAACTGTCCGGGTGCCACCTCAATGGCTCCGTCGAAGGCAGGTCCGTCGTTGAACACCTCGATGCTTACCGGGAACCAACTCATCGTTCTGACCGTATTATCGAACCCGAGAAAGACGTCGAACTGGAGCTTACCCCAAGCGGGCGTCAGGAAGATCAGCAGGCCAAGGAGGCAGAAGAGCGGACGAAACAGGGAAGGCATGCGAGTATGTCGGTGCTTTTCTCTATACCGAGTGGCGGGTAGGTGGCGCAATGGTGAACTCTTGGACCCCTCTCGTGAAGAATGTTCACGCATCGACGATCCTGAATGGCCAAATGGGTCGTCTCGGGACCAACGAGTAGTCGCGTTCGGGAGAACGCGCTCTTCCCTCGATGCGGCTCAACCCGGCCCTTTATTTTTAGATAAAGCAACCACTCGAGTTCGCGTCACAAAAATGAACGGTCTGGACTGGCTCAGGGAGATGCTGCAGGGATAGTTCAAGGAACCACCATGGCGCATCCGTCGGTTTGTCGGTGAGGAACATTTGATCTGCCACGTGTTCTCCGAGCATCCGGTAGCTTTCCCATTGAGCCTCTCCGAAGAATTGGTCGATCGTGGGTTCTTGAGGAAACAACGGTTGCGTAGATTGATACGTGACGAGGTCCTGAGGTTCGTCGCCGCTGAAGGATGGTTTGAGAATTAAAATGAGGGACACCGGCATCTGGTTTGAATCGTAGACGGCCGCGAGGAGAGCGTGCGGTCGTTTCTTATCTGGGCCGTTGCGGAACTCGGCCAGCAATCCAAAGTGTGGATCGAGGGATTGTGCGAGGTTCGGATCGATTTTTTCCCAGAGGGCGCGCCGGGCAGCCGTGTCCAGGAATCGGATCTCGAGATTAAAATCGATCCTGGCTTTGCGAATCAGGTTCGCGAGATCGACAAATCGGTGACGCTCATCCTGCCCACAGTCGAGACACACGATTCGGGGAACATGGCGACGCAAGAGTTCATATATCCCAGCGTTCTCGAAATGACCACCGTCGGTAATGTACCACGAGCGCCGGCCCGGCCCGTGAAACCTGGCGAACCATTCGTCATAAATCCGGCTATACACCGGCAGAATCCTGGCAAACAAAGCCTCAAGCGACTCCCACCAGGAGAATTTTGCGCGATTGGCACGGGCGTCAGGATCCATTCCCGAATTCCACCAATAACCGAGTCGCACATTGGCAAGGCCTTGAAGGAGACTCTTGCCAAAAGTGGTTTGACCTCCCAATCCAGTAACGAATGCAGCCCCAGAAACGGCAAGCCAATGACCCACCGTCATAATTTCCGGCGCCGCCATCGCTCCCTGTGGGCCAGCAAATAAATGGAACTTTTCCTCGGAACTTTCACCGGCCGCGCGAAACGACATTACCCCGGGGGCGCTGGGATTAAACAAGGCATGACTCCCTGCGCCCGCGGAAATTCCAGTCGGGCCAATGGCTAATCCGAATCCGCGTCGATCGCGCTGTTCAATTTGGGATTTTCCGCCGCACGTTTCATTGACACATATGTTGACTATGTGGAGCGGGCCTCCCGACTTATGCGGTGCGTAATCCGCCCAGCGAAGGTCGTCGTCCCGCATCGTAGAGGTCACCGCAAAGCCTTCCGAAAAATGCCGGCGCAGATTGGAAGCGCCCAAGTAAGCTCGCGAGAGACCCGATCCGTACGTGTACTGAAGCGACGTTGCATTCACGAGTGATTCCAGGCGCCCGAAGCAAAACGTCGCGAAAACGCTCAAACCAAGCCCGAAACACAGGAATTTGGCGATGGGAGTCGTGTATTGCGGGTACTCAAATTCGATCTTAGGGGCGACAAAATTGGAGGGGCACGCCGCGTGAAACAGTTGCCGGTTTAGGCGCTTGAGGTCCTTATCCGGGTTCAAGAGCAGCGATCGAGTTTCCTTCGGAAGTAAAACAGCTCGAAAATCGCCCTCATCAAACAGGATCTCGGTCTCAATCAGTCTGTTGAGTTCGGCAAACAAGCGAACCGTCTTGTCGTCTTGGGTAAATGCAGAGTTCGTCAGGATTTTCTTTCCGGAGTCAGAAATCCTGGACCAAAGCAACTCCATGATGTCGCAGGGTTCGCTGGCTTTGGAATCGCCTCCCGCTGAGTTCTGTCCCAGCGAAACCATCGGTTGTCGGGGCGCAACCGATCGCTTTTGTCGGCGTGGCTTGGGGGAATTTGCCAGAGCTGCGACTTGATTCAATTGCGCAATCATCGATGAAATATGTGGCACTTCCGATCGCTCAAAACTGAGATTGTGACTGAGTAGGAGCACGGGTTTCCATAGCCATTTTATTCCATGGGCCGTATAGCTGAACGCGACCGATTGCAGTAAAAGAACGCCGAGCGCGACGACAGTGGCCAGGGTATCGAAGGGGACCTGAATCCGCCGTTGGCCAGGCAGCAACTCAAGAATGGAATGAGCACGCTTGCCCCACAGAAGCGCTAACCCCGCCGCCGTTGCGAGGCCAGCCCAATATATGTTTCCCCGCCCGGGCCGCTGGCTCGCCGCGAGATAGAGGGTTTGACCGGCGGTATCCAGGAGAGAGAACGCAATGAGGATTCCCCAGACCAAGCCGAAACCCGCGATCCAACGATTGCTTAGATTGCGGAGCTTCCGGTCAAAATCGACCTGATCGTAGAAATCTTTCTTGCCAATCCCCGTCGGCAGATCCCACCCCTTACTCCCAGTAACAGAACATTCCCACATCTTGCAGAGACCGATACCGGCTAAGACGGAAACCGTCCACAATGCAAGGCAAACATTGATCCGGCTGTTCATCACCGTCTCAAGGTCCCATGCGCTGCCGAACATGCGCCAAACCAGAGCGCCGACAATGACAACAACACTGAGTAGGAGAATGCAGATAGGGCGACAGTGTTCCTTCTTGTTACCGAGCGTGGCAAGCCATGCAAAACCTGAGGCGGCCAATGCCAACAGGAATATCCAAAGGATCCGAAACCACTGACTCCACCCGATTGGATATCCAGAATCAGGCAAACCAGCAGCCAGTGGTGGGACTGATTGTGTAATCCATCCTGCCTTCGCCAAGTTTTCCAACCCCAATCCCACGAACTCGAACCCGAGGAAGATCGCGATCGCAATGAATCCCATCACACCCATGACAATAACCCAGCTTCTCAGCTGTTGTGTGAAAGCGTCCATTAGATCTCCCGAACCGTTAGGAGCCAGGTAGCGACCATTTTCCCGGAGCCAATCGATGACTTTTGAGCCCGGCGCGCAAAGATCTTCGGAAACACGGCTGATACGACCCTTAGGAAAGGAGCCGGAATTATTCTCCCACGTTTCATATTTCTCCAGCCAAACCGGGAAATCTCGGCGCAACGTTTCCAACGCGACCTCTGTGCCTGGCCCAGGCATTAGGGCATATGCGTCTTCGATCGAAGATAACAATTTCAATGCCGCTGCCGCAAGGTTTTCGCCCTTGTCCGGGATGGCGCCCTTTGTCGTAGAATCATTCCATTCCTCCGTCGCCTGCAGCAATGCGCATTTCAATAGACTCATTGCCGCACATTTCTCCGACGGATCTGATTACTGCTGCAACTTTTCCCAACCGAGGGACACCGCTTTCGATGTCTTCCGCGCAATCATCATTCCAATCGCACCGCCGCTATAGCCGCCGCCAGAAACCGTCGAAAGAAAATCAAATCTTTGGAGAAGATCGTGAAAAGCGATGCTTTGCAAAGCACCGAGGCAAAACGTGGCGCTGCGGATTCCGCCGCCGGAAAGCGCCAATCCCAATGCCGGGGAAGCCTGCTTCGTTTGGGCAAACGCCGAAACATCCATCCCCGCCGCACGACGCCGTGAATAAATTAAACCCTCCTCGGACTGCTTCAGAGGATCCGGGTATCGAGCTTCGCTGGGTGTTTTCGCCGTGGCTCTGGGGTGCCCAACTGGCTCTTCCAATTCCTCAACCTCCGATTTCGTTGATAACTTGAACGCAATTCCCCGCCAGATTTCGATTCCCATCGCCAGGACTAAGCCCAGCGTTTTCCCGGTGGCAAAAACTGTCGCCGCCCACGCGACAGACGCGCTAAACCCGGTGCTTCCTGAATGATACAGCCGAAGCAAGAACGCATTTTCTGCCATCTCAAAGAGTCCGGCAGCCAGAATGAGATATACAAACCAGCGTGTCTCGAATCGCGCTTCGACAAAGCCCAGGCGGGTTACCACAAACCGCCGCAACCCGATCAAGAAGAAGGGGTAACAAGGAATCAACGCGAAGTCCCAATGAACCACGCGGATGGCGCGCTCCGCGCCACCCACGGATTCCAAGCGAATAAGGTTGCTGTGCGTCGTGCCAAACCACTGCCCGAATTCAAAATCCATCTGACGAGGGATTGGGGGGGGCGCCGTCCGTGCCTCCTTGGATGGACCGCATCCAATGGTCGATAACCCCGATTAAAGCAAATGACAGAAGGAGTTCTAACCACGTCGGCCATGCGCGAACTTGTCGGGGTTGTGAACGAGATTTAGACATAAGAATAAGAATCTTTGCCCTACTACAAAGAAGGAACCGGAAGGATTCGTCCCTCAGCCACGGCTTCCGCCTTTCCGGTCCTGGCGCTCCGCGCCCTGCGGCTCCGCCGCCGCTGGCTCCTGACCTTCGGACAAGCGCAAGCCCTGGATGATCCAGCGGGAGCCCGGATCGAACCGGTTGCGGATGGCGGCCCGGCAGAACCCGGCCTGGCCGATCCAGGAGCCGCCGCGCACCACGCGCCCGGCGCTATAGGTCTTCGAAAGGGACGAGTGATTCTCGTCATGCTCATGATTCACATGCGGAAGGCCGTCTGCCAATGAGTTGCCGCCTCCATGACAGGCAATTCGCCAACTGGACAAAAGCCAACAGCGCGTCCATGCGGCGTTGAAGGTCACTGGAGGTCATATTTCCTGCCGACTGTCTCAGCTCTTGTTCTGCAGCTGCGTCATCAAGAGCCGGGATCCAGAAGAATTTCATTCTCATCGTCGGAATTGAGGTAGGAGTTCTGATTCTTTAGGAAGAAAAAATCAACACAGCAGCAGACCGGAAGGCTTCGTCGGGCGCATCTCGATGTTGTAGGTGAACGTGCGCTCTTAAGGCGCGGAGGAGCCTGGAGTTTGGCCATTATCTTTAAGTACTTGATATTCAGTGAATATTTTTTAAGTCACCGCTCGCATTTACAACAGAAAACAGCCCTTTTCCTGGTGAACTTTTTCAGAATCGGAAAAATGGCCAATCTCCCCGGAACGCCAACGGCGTTCTATTATTCAGCCCAGGGTTGCCGTAGCCGCCACGCGGCGGAGCTACTCTAAGTTCACGTTCAAAAACTTTTATGAACCCCAACGGAGTGCGTGAGTCGTAAAGAGAATGAACTGAGTCAATAAACGGTGCAGTCAATGACAAGTAAACAGTCAGAGACCCAATCCTATCTGGGCGCGCTCGTGCGCGTTCAGAACAGGAAGGCTAAACCGGGCGGGCTCGTCCGCCTCGGAACGTCGCCAAGGCCGTCCAGCTTTGGTTCCAACTTGCGCAATTCATCAACCACCGCGTCCAATGTTGGGACTCGTTCGATTTCCTTCCAGCCCACCGAAGGTTTGAGGTGGACTGCTGGGGGATTGCCTTCGAAAATATTGAAGATGCAGCCTTGAAGAAACCTTCCCACTTCTAAACTGTCTCTAAGAAGTTCATTCACCACATTCACAATGTGGGGATACTCGTTTTTCGGCTCGCTCCGGCCTGATACTCGCGGAGTAGTATCTGGGCTCTTGGCAACTTCTTCAACAGCCTCGGTTCGCCCCGAATTATCTTCACCGTCCTTGCTCTCGTTTAATGCCAGCCGTTCCAGAATCGGTGTAGCACACTTTGAAGGCGAACATTCGTCGAGTTCGATAAACCCGGCTCCATAGAGGCCGTCGACTTCAACACCTCCAAATCGGCAGAGCATGATCTTTTGGCCCTGCCGCTTTCTAATTAGATCAAGAATGGCCGCCCATTCCAAGCCGCAACATTCTTTTTTTCCGTAGTCCGGGCAAAATACGGCGACCACCAAGTCTGATGGATCGTGGTAGAGTTTCGGCAAATAGATTTGAAGGCCTAGCCGCCCAAACTCAGTTTCGTGAAACTTGTCGTATAGGATCTTTTCCTTTCCAAACTTTGCCGCCAGAGTATTTGCGACATCCGCAACGAAGGGGCGTTTCTCGCCAGCAAAGGATAGGGAAATACGAAAACGTGAGTTTATTGGAACCAGAGGTGTCGGGAAAGCAGTGTCGCGCGTCGCTTGCCACCGCGCTCCAAAACGGAAAGCGATTCCATCGACCCTGTACTCATTTCCAGGCGTCACGACTGCGATACGCGACGAGGAAGTAAAGCATCACGGCCGCCACCATCGCCGAGAGTCCCATCCAGAACACCGCCCATTGGGTGACGCCAGCGCGGGTGTTGGCGTCGAACCACCAGCCCGTGCCGAGGTAGCCGATGAGATTGCCCACGCCGCTGGTCATCAGTGACATCAACGCCTGCGCCCGCGCCCGCCACGCGGCATCCACCCGCTCATCGAGGTAAATCTGCGCGGTGATGAACACGAACGTGAACGACGCCCCGTGCAGCGTGACACCGGCGAGCACGGCGGCCTTCCCATTCAACGCGCACAACGCGAAGCGCAGCACGCCGAACGCAAGGCCGAAGCCGAAGATCCATTTCAACCGCCAGCGCGCCAGCAGTTTGGCCAGCGCGAACATCGAGAGCGCTTCCGTGGTCTGCCCGAGCGTCATCCATGCGCTGGTATGTTCCATGCCCAGCTCGCGCAGTTGCGAGGGCGTATAGGGATAGAACGCCGCCAGCGAAATGCTGAATAACGCCACCGTGATGAACACCACGCGATGGTCCGCCAGCTTGAGCAGCGAAAGTGCGTCGAGTCCGAGGCGCTGCTTGAGCGTGAGATGCTCCGTTAATTTTGTCGGCGGCACGTCGGGCAGTAGGTAGGTAAATGCGACTACGGCGAGCCACACCCCCGCGCCGCTGTAGCCCGCCAGCGCCGTGGTGTCGGCGTTCAAGGCGCTGACGATCCAGCAGCCCACCATCCAGCCCAGTGTGGCGATCGCGCGGATGGGGCCGAACTCGCGCTTCGAATCCCGCAGGCGTCCGAGGACGATGGTCGAAGCGAGGCTCCACGTCGGTGCGGCGCAGAGCGACTGGAGTTGGATAAACGCCAGCACCCCCCACGGGCCCCAACGCAGCTTGATGGCCGTGCTGGCAAGCGCCATGGCGATGGCCGTGGCGATGCCAAGTCCGCGCAATACCTTCACCGTCGACACATGACGGTCGGCCATGGCGCCGAAAATCAACGGCGAGATGAAGGCGGCGATCCCCGAGCAGGCGAAGGCATAGGGCTTGATGGCATGAAGTCCGTTTGCATCGAGCACGGACCCCAGCGGCACGAACCACATGGCCATCGCCGCCCCCTGGATGAAGAAGAGCGCGGCGAGTTCGGTGTATTCGGCCCAGCGGGTTTTCTGCACGGGGTGGGCGGTTTCAAACCCGCGGGGTCAAGAAACTCATACGGCCTCCCGGTGATAGACAGACTCGTTGCGCAGGAGGAGTTCCTGATCAACCGAGCCGGAAAGGGTCGCCCGCATTCGTTTCCAATTCATCGAGATAAGAGTTAACCGAGGCACCAGCCTGCGCGCAACCTCCTGATCGCCCGGCAAATCCTTGAGGCTTGGTACGCTCGGCTTTTTGGCGCCAGGGGCAATTTTCAACGGAGTCTGGTTCTCCACGGGGGTCGGAGACCCCTACAACGGGCAGACTCGGAGATCTACCCCACGCTCTTGACCCAAATCATAACTGCTGCAAAAACCCGAGCACTGCTTGACGGCTGAGATTGGGACGCTCACTTTTGCGGCCGTTTTTGGCATCGATTCCACCGACCTCCTGACATGAGCACGTACCATTCCCTGTTTCAATCACTTCAGACCTTTGACGCCGGCAACGGCCGCACGGGGCGCTTCTATTCCCTGCCCGCCCTCGAAAAAGCCGGGCTTGGTCCGATCTCTCGCCTTCCTGTTTCCATCCGCCTGGTCCTGGAATCTGTCCTGCGAAACTGCGACGGAAAAAAGGTTAACGAACAGAATGTCCTTGAACTCGCCGCCTGGAAGCCAAACGACACCCGCACCGCGGAGATTCCGTTCGTGGTTGGCCGGATTGTTCTACAGGATTTCACGGGAGTTCCGCTGCTGGTGGATTTGGCGGCCATGCGATCCGCCGTGGAGCGCCTTGGAAAAAACCCAAAAATCATCGAACCGTTGGTGCCTGTGGATTTGGTTGTGGACCACTCCGTTCAGGTGGATTTTGCGGGTTCAGGGGAAGCGTTGCAGAAAAATCTAGACCTTGAATTCCAGCGAAATCGGGAACGGTACCAATTTCTGAAGTGGGGCATGCAGGCATTCGATACTTTTAAGGTGGTCCCTCCCGGCATCGGCATCGTCCATCAGGTTAACCTCGAATACCTGGCCCAGGGCACTTTGGTGTCCGACGACGTGCACTACCCCGACACTCTGGTGGGCACCGATTCCCATACCACAATGATCAATGGCATCGGCATCGTTGGGTGGGGAGTGGGTGGCATTGAAGCGGAAGCTGGAATGTTGGGTCAGCCTGTTTATTTTCTAACGCCGGACGTCGTGGGTGTGTACCTCACCGGCTCGCTTCGCGAAGGAGTGACCGCCACCGATCTTGCTCTCACGCTGACCCAAGTGCTCCGGAAGGCGAAAGTGGTAGGAAAGTTTGTGGAGTATTTTGGCCCCGGAGCGGCCGCGTTGCCAGTGGTCGATCGGGCGACGATTGCCAACATGGCGCCGGAGTATGGGGCGACGATGGGCTTTTTCCCGATCGACGCCGAGTGCGTCAACTACTTGAGAGCAACCGGCCGGTCCGAAGAACACTGCCGACGATACGAGAATTACTATCGCGCGCAGGAGCTTTGGGGCATTCCTGAGCAGGGTCAGATTGACTATTCGCAGGTGTTGGAGCTGGACCTTGCGTCAGTCGCGCCCAGTGTCGCAGGACCAAAGCGTCCGCAGGACCGCATCGAATTGCCAAACATTCGGCGCGAATTTCTCGGCGCATTTCAGCGGCCCGTCGCGGAAAACGGATTCGGCAAAGCGCGCAAAGACATTTCCAAATCCGTCACGTTGGAGATGACGAACAAGAAGAAGGTAAAGGTCGGCACGGGTTCGGTGCTTATCGCCGCGATCACAAGTTGCACCAACACGTCGAACCCCAGCGTGATGCTCGCCGCTGGATTGCTCGCGAAGAAGGCGGTGGAGAAAGGTTTGAAGGTAAACCCGGCGGTGAAGGCATCGCTCGCGCCCGGTTCGCGCGTCGTCACGGATTATCTCAAAAAGACGAACCTCCAGAAGTATCTTAACAAGCTTCGCTTTAATCTCGTCGGCTACGGTTGCACAACATGCATCGGAAATTCCGGCCCGCTCGACGCGAACATCGAAGACGCCATCGTGAAGAACGATTTCGTCGCAGCGAGTGTATTATCCGGCAATCGCAACTTCGAAGCGCGGGTGCATCAGAACATTAAGGCGAACTTCCTCATGTCACCGCCACTAGTCGTCGCCTTCGCGCTCGCGGGGAGGATAAATATTGACCTCAGTTGCGAACCGCTGGGCAACGACCGGGAGGGCAATCCCGTTTTCTTGGCCGACCTCTGGCCGACGCTGCAGGAAGTTCGCGAAGCCATGGAATCCGCGCTCAAGCCCGAAGTCTTCCGCAAGCTCTACAAGGATTTCGCCGCGCAAAATCCCAAATGGAACGAGATCCCATCGAGCACCGGGTTGGTGTATGCCTGGGACACGCTAAGCACTTATATCCAGGAGCCCCCGTTCTTCGTGAACTTCAACCTGCAACCGGGTTCGATCCAGGAAATCCACGGCGCCCGAGTGCTCGGTGTGTTTGGCGATTCAGTGACCACCGATCACATTTCTCCAGCCGGGGCCATTAAGAAGTCCTCCCCTGCGGGCCGTTATCTCGTTGAAAAGGGAGTCGCCTTCCAGGATTTCAACAGCTACGGCTCACGGCGCGGCAACGATCAAATCATGATTCGCGGAACCTTTGCCAATGTGCGCATTAAGAATCTGATGCTGGGCGGCGAAGAAGGAGGCAACACCCGGATGCCCGACGGTTCAAAGGCCAGCATCTATGATGCCGCGATGACCTATTCGGAATCTCGCACACCGTTGATCGTATTTGCAGGCCAGGAATACGGAACCGGCTCCTCCCGCGATTGGGCAGCCAAAGGTACCAACCTTCTCGGCGTCCGGGTGGTGGTTGCGCAAAGTTTTGAGCGAATTCACCGATCCAACCTCGTTGGAATGGGTGTGCTTCCACTGCAATTCAAGGAGGGTGTCACCGCTCAATCCTTACAGATCGACGGCACGGAATCCTGCGATGTCATTGGCCTGACTGCCGCCATTAAACCTCAGCAAGATTTGACCCTTCGGATCACTCGGAAAGAGGGAGCGGTTGAAAACGTCCCTGTTCGTTGTCGAATCGATACCCCAATCGAAATTGACTACTACCAACACGGCGGGATTCTTCCCTTCGTTCTCCGCCAGCTAATTGCACGGGCGTGACTTGATACAGAACCGCCTTGGAAGCGAGGTGGCAACCACGGTTGCACACCTTGCATCCAAACCTTTTCTTAGCGGACGATCAGACGGTAATAGCGCGGGGTTACGCTCTGTACTTTGTCAACCACCCGAATTGGGCGGCCATCGGTACCCGCTACGCCATGGACAAGCTCCAACCAGTCCCCCTCACCGAGGTTTTCCCGGAACTCCACCCGATACAAAGCGCCCGGCTTCAAGCACAGCGGCAGGTGGACCTCCGTGCCATCGATGGTTGCCAGAAGAATATTCAACGCGAGCTGCGCACTAATCGGTGAACTGCCCACCAGCAACTCCGTCCAGTTCAACACTCCGTCTGCGTCTGGATCGCCTTCGGGTCCGTTTCGGCCATCGCCAGAATCCGTCGCGAGTCCATACCCGCGTTCCCAGGAATCGGGCAATCCATCGTGGTCCATATCGTCATCCCCTGGCGTTGGAAGCGTGGAAAACCATTGGGTGGCGTCATTTCCAAACCCCGGATTTCTACTGCTAATGGAGCGCCCTGCCCCGCCCTCCAGCACGGGCCACGGTGGTTGGTTCAAAAACTGGATCTCCTCGACCAGAAGATAGTCCGGAACAGGATCCACACCTTCGACAGGCCGCATCAGGCGAACGGAAGCGCCCGATGTAGGCAGGCTGCCCGACCACGGCCCAAGTACTTGCGAGGAGGCCATGAAGCCGTACGCTTCGCGAAAAGCAGCGAGAGATCCAAGATCCCGCTGGGGGTCGAACCCAACGATCGCAACTGAATTGCTCAGAACGAACCCGACAGGCATATCAAAATCAACGTCTCCCCTTAAGTGCCACGTCAGACGGGAATTATCCGAGCGGAACAGTGCAATGACGTTCGTTCCTTCGGGCCGGATTTCGACAAACTGCAATCGAGGGACTGCGGCGGCACCCGAAGCACCGGGCGTCTGGGTGAGTATTTCCGTAAACTGCACCGGCGACATGATTTGACTCGCTTTCGCATTGGGCAATCCAAGGCTGGGCGCGGGTTGGACAACGAAGTGCTCCGCGCCATCGGCCCCGACGATGCGTCCAATCGAGACGTTGCGTTCGACCAGTCCGTATGACAGTTCATGGATCCAACCCGTCAGATTACCCTCGGGATCCGTCGAAAACAGGTACAGCACATCCCCATGGCTGCTCAATCGGACGCCCTCCATCTCCTTTTTCCCGAGCACCACGTAACCGCGCGCCGGGACTACCACATCGGCACCCACCGTAACCTTCCGAAAATCCTCCAGATCGTCGGACAGCAACCAGCCTGCGATGCTCACGGGGGTGGTGTTCGGATTATATAACTCGACCCCAAAATCGCCATTGTCATCCGGATTGACCACCACCTCATTGAGGAAAACCGGCGGGATGGCGACTCGGACCGTCTCCTCCGCGCCGGGAGTGCCTCCCGGGCGTGATCCCGTCCTCCAGAAAGCACTGTCATTGACTCCGTTCTCCTGAATTTTCTCTTCGACAGCCACCAAAGAAAAGCCTGGCCCGTCCGCAAGACGTGACCAGCGACTATGATAATCTACGGAAAAAATCTGCTCCCCGACCGGTCCAGCAAGGGTTAGGCGTTCCCCGTCGTCCGCGAGGCGCCCGATGTATTCGCCGGCAACACCGATGACCCCGGGATAACGACTGAAGAAGGCATCGGCATTAGCCACCACCAGCACGCGCCGACCGGGACCAAGCTCATGAACGGTGGAATTCGAAGTGAACGAATACTGCACGCCCTCCACGAAATGATACCCCAGGAGATCGATCGTTTCATTGGATACATTCTTCAACTCGATAAACTCGAAGTCGGAGGCTGAATGGGAAGATCCGGCTGGAGGCGCCGCCGGATAATACATGAGCTCCGATAGAATCAACGCCGTGGGCGCCACAGTGTAAGAGGCTGAGATTGGCCCCGACCACGGTGTCGAAGATGAAGACTGGCCCGTCTGTATCTTCTTGAGGTCACGCACTCTGGCAATGATTTGAACATTCCCGCCCACCACGATGGGTCCGCTATACAACAGGGCGGATCGCGACGGATCATTGGTGGACTGGGTCTTGCGCGGATCTGAACCATCGGTGGTGTAATAGATGGAACCACCGGTGGCGGCCGACAAGGAGATCTTAAAGCCCGGTTTCACCCGGCCCCCAGGCGAACTTACGCGGGCGGGTTGAGTCATCTGGCTATCGATGTAAGTCACTCGATTCGACAGCCAAGCCCGCATCATATTAAGCTCACTGTTATAGGAACCTCCCCGGGGACGAAATCCCCAACGGCGGGCTTCCCGGGGTTCAGATGGGCGCAGCGGATCCGCGAGTTCGTTGATCAGGCGGTTGAAGTTGGTGATTGAGAAGTGGTTTTGACGGAGTTCTTGCCAGCGGTCCACCCATAGCTGCCATGCGTCGCGGTCGCTCAGCACTGGGCCCATCCATCCGCTAAAAAACGGCCCGGTGTTCCAAAGCTTTGGATTGGCATCGCGTCCGTCCGTCGAACCGAGGGCGCGATCAAAGTCCCAATGCGGTCCAAACATCAGCTTCCCATTTCTTGGCTTGTGGAAATAGGTGCTCAAAACCATGGAATCCACGCTGCCGCTGAGGACCTCCACCAGATGAAAATCGACCCATTGCGGAAGATCGATGAAAGCGCGGAAGCCTTTTTCCGGATCCTGCCTGACCGGAGCTTTCAATGAATTACCGAAGTCCGCGAAAAATTTCTTTACGTATTGTTCCTGGGGATCGCGCTGGGGCGATTTTATTTCGTACTCTTTCGGATCGACATACCCGTTGGCTCCCATCCCCGCTGCACTAAATCCCTGGTCGCCCGGGTCCAATCGGTCGATCTTAAAAATGTAGCCGCCACTGACCTCCGGTAGGGTAACGTCCTCGGGTTGGAGTTTTACAATATCGAGGCGGTTCTTGCTGATGGCGATTCTTTCCTCGATCACATAGATCCCCCACCATTGGTTTGAAGACAATGGCCCGCCCTTATTATAGTAAACCTCCACGAACCGAGTACGCGGTGAATATTGTCCTATCTCCCGGCTTAACTGATGAACGAACGGATTGTGGATGAGGGGCGGATCAAAAACGTTGGGCGAGTACAAGACCCACTCGGATTCGGCCGGGAGCCCTAGGATCGGCGCCTTCTTGTCTGCATCAAATTCGTCCCGCCATTCAATGGCCCATGCGGACTTTCCGGATTCATCCTGGGTGCTGGATCCCCGGACCTTGGCGGCACCCCGCGTGGTCCAGTTCGGAGGATTGAACAGGGACGCCCGGCCATTGATCGGTTCGTACAGAGCAAACGTGACGGACGCGTTCTTTGCCGCGGTCACTCCCCGGTTGGTGTGGGTGGTCATCACCAGGATCGGCAACGTCGATTGAAACGTGGTCCGATGCGCCGGTGAATTTGTCATCACCACAAACGCCTCGCTGTGCGGGGGACCTGCCAGCAGGCCATCCGCAAACGCGCGGGCACGGATCTGGACGCTGCTCCATATCGAAAGTGGTTTCGTGTAAATGGAAGACCGATCATTGGGTAACGTGCCGTCCGCCGTGTACCGGATGACGATGTTGGTTCCGAGCGCCTTCAGGGTCAGATCCAATCGATTCGTGTAGACCGCCGTGGTATGGGAGAAGGTAACGTCTGGAGCAAAACCGAGCCCGAATGAAGCATTGACCGCACCGGGCGTCGAGGGAGACAAGTACCCGAATTGGTTCGTTGTTCCCGGGACGCGTCCGTAGGCGACGTTGACGGTTTGTTTGGGGTACCGTGGCGCGAATTCGGAAACCACCTTCCCCGTCGGATCAATGAGGGCAAGGTAGCTACCCTCCTTGGAAAGTTTGAAATTCGTATGAAGCCGGCCCGCGGCAATCGTCTTGTTTTTGGCGGAAGCAAAGACCACCAGGTACGATGCTCCGGGCAATTCCACCTCCGGGAAGCGCCATTTACCGAGGTTCGCGGCATCATCCGTCAATGACCAACCGGCGAGATTCACCGTCGCTGCCCCGTCATTCGAAATCTCAATCCAATCGGGATAGTCCTTGTCCTCATCTCGAAGACCCTTTTCATTGTCCGTCAGAAACTCCGAGATCGAGACAATGGCGGCGCCTGCAAGTGGATCGATCACCACGGTCCATGCTGCAGCATCAAAGGAATTTCCTACTCGGTCGGTAATTCCATGTCCGGCCTTCCAGTGAAGTTCTATCGGCCCCGCGTTCGTAATCGTCTCGAAGCGGAATAGGAAGTCGCCTTCGGCCACTTGAACGACACTCGATGCGCCGGATTCTCCTGCCAGCAGATCGGCGGCATCCACGCCCCGGACGGCCTCGTCAAAGACGACTTCCACTGTCTGGATCGCGGCGATGTGGGCGCCGGGGACTGGGTTCAATTCGGCGGCAAGAGGAGCCGTTCGGTCGCGGTCGAAGGAAAGTGTGGCGTCGAAAATAAAATCGGAGCTGTCCGCCAGGGATGCGTTGACCGCCTGGACCGTGATCACGTTGGTGCCTTCGACGAGGAATTGAGACGGACGCTGGATGCGGAAAAGTTCCCGCCCGATCGGTTCCTGGAGGGCATCCAACGCATCGGTAGAGATCGATAGAACGCCCTCGGGCACATTGAACCGGGCAATCTCCTGACCATTGATCCAGGCCAGACAGCCGTCATCGACGAGCAGATCGAGGCTGATTTCACCAATTGTCGCCGGATCGGATATTACAAATTCCCGTCGAAAAAATATGCTCCGATAGCGCCCCCGCATGTCGGTAAGTTCGGTTCCCGAAAGTAGCTCTCCATAGAAAAACGGAGTGATTCCCTGAGCCCAGGAACTATCCTTGTAACTGGGCGCCTTCCAGTTCGAATCCGGTTCAGTTATCCCTTTGAAGTACCGCCAGGAATCACCGGTACGGAATAGATCCTCACCACGCAGAGCGGAGGAACCACACAGGCACACAAGAACGGCCAGGGCGCGGAATAGGCATCGAATAATCATGGAATAGTGCCTCACGCTACTGGAGAGGAGTTCAACCGTCCAAGACCGATTTCAATCTCTCCTGCAGCGGAACCCAGGGAAAGAGCCGGAATCCGTCGGCTGACTCCTGATTTCATGGAATTGAGGTGGCACCGACGGGCCGGTAAATCAGGCGCAGGTCAGCGCCGGGATAAACGGTTTCGGTAGCGGTCAGTTCATCGCAGAGGTGATTGAATTCTTAACCGGTAGCCTCCACTCGAAGGGGCAGCCTCACCATGAAGGTCGTCCTCTTGCCGTATTCGCTCTCCACCGTCACCTCTCCGCCCATCATCTGGCAAAAGGTGCGGCACAACACAAGGCCCAGCCCGGTGCCGCCATATTTTTTGGACGTACTCACGTCGGCTTAAGTGAAGGCTTGGAAAAGTTTCCCGAGTTGCTCGGGCGTCATGCCAATGACGGTGTCGGTGATGGCGAAGGAGACAGGCGTCAGAATTGCCTCTGGGACAATCTTCGCCTCTTCCCGACTCCTGACGGCTGACTCCTGACTTCTTTGCAACGCGCATCGTGATCGTCCCCTTCTCCGTGAACTTCGCGGCGTTGGAAATGAGATTGAACAGGGTCTGCCGCACTTTGGTTTGATCGGCGCACATCGTGCCGATATCGCCGGGACATTCGACCACCAGACGGTTCTCCTTCTTGGTCACGAGAGGTCGGACAGTGGCCGCGACTTCGTTGATGAGTTTCGCCACATCGAACTCCTCGATGAACAACGTCATCTTGCCCGCTTCGATTTTGGACAAATCAAGGATGTCGCTGATCAGGCCGAGTTGGTGCCTGGCAGCGGACTGGATTTTTTGCAAATTGGGAACCATCGACTCAGCCCCGATCTCCGATGCTTCTTCTTCCATCATTTCCGAGTAACCGATGATCGCGTTGGCGGCGTGCGTAATTCATGGCTCATGTTGGCGAGGAATTGGCTCTTGGCTTTGTTGGCATCGTCGGCCATCGCTTTCGCTTCCTCGGCGGCAGTTCGTGCGTCGTCGGCTGTTTTGCTTGCTGCCTCCAATTGCGTGTTCTTCGCGGCCAAAGCCAGTGCCGAAGCTTCGGCTCCTTCGCGCGCTTTATGTTCCTCTTCCAGCAACCTCTCGCGCAACTGCTCCGCCTCGTGCTTGCGACGGACGACCATCGACCTCGCCACGAACGCCCAGATCAGCAGACCGCCGGTCGTGCCGCCAAACGGCCCCATGATCCACGCGTTAAGATGCCACGGAGGAATGATCCTCAGCGGGACCAGCGTCGGCAGGGAATAGTTCCAGTCGCAATCAATGTATTGCACCGCCAGCGTGTGTTCACCGGTCTCCAACGCGTTCCACACGAACTGCGGCTCCGTTAGAACTTGCCAGCCCCTGGGAGCGCCGTCTCGCAACGCCTCCGCCGTGACCCTGCCGGGGATGATCTGCCAGCGAAATCGGCGAAGTTCCGAGCGGGTCTTGTGGTCGACCACGTGGATCTCCAGGTCCACCCGCCGTCCGCGTTCGATCGACGGCAGCGCAGCTCCCGGCTCGTAGGTTTTATCCAATAGCACCGTGACGCGCGGTGGCGGGGCGGGAACGCGCGACGCAACATAGCGCGTTACTCCCCGGTCTGTGCCGAACCAGAGCGCGCCCGATTGATCCTCACAGATCGTGCGGACATCGCTGCCGGCTAGGCCATCGACCTTCGTCAAGGTGGACCACACGGCTCCATCAAACCGGGTGGCGCCAGCCCGGGTGCCGAACCACAGCACGTTCTGGCGGTCGCGATAAACGCACTGAACATTGTTATGCGCGAGCCGCCCTTTCGATTTCGAGATGCGCGTGAGTTTCTGGCCTTCAAACCGCACTGCTCCCGCATCCGTGCCGAGCCAGAGCGAGTCATCCCGATCGATGAACAACGAGTTGTTTAGTAAACCGGACAGGCCGCCCAAGGGTTGAAAACTAGCGCCATCAAAGCGCCAGACAAAGGATGCTTTAGATAATCCTATGTTGACTGTTGATCGTGCCCAAATCGTTCCTTTAGAGTCAGAGACGTTGGCAGTAATCTGCTTTCCCTCGGGACATGGGAAGCTCTGCCAGCGTCCATTCACACGATGCGATAAGCCATTCGCTGTCCCCGCCCAGACGGATCCATCCAGCACTGCCGCCATCGCAAAGACACGGTCCAGCACCAAGCCTTCCGCTGCGCTGAAGCGAATGAAGTTCGTGCCATCGAAACGGATCACACCACCATCGAACGCCGGAAGCCACAAGGCGCCATCAGGGGTTTGCGCCAGGGAGCCCGGAACGATGATGCGATTGGTTTCCGCAAAGGTTGAGAACTGCTTCCCATCGAAGCGGGAAACTCCTTCGACCGGAGCTAAACCTGAAGAGGCAGAGTTGCGGCCAAACCACACCGCGCCATCCGCAGCCAGGAAACTGTCCCAAGTGGGATTGGCGGCCAGACCATCTGCCATGTTGTAGCTGATGAATGTCTTGGGATCGTACCGGCCCGCACCGTCATTCCAGCTTCCGAAGTAGATCACCCCGTCCGGCGAACTGGTCACAAAGAGGATGCGCTCGCTCGGCAGGCCGTCTTCCTTGGTGAAGTTCATGAAATTCATCCCATCGAAACGTGAAGCTCCCCCATCGCCCGAAAACCAGACCGCCCCATCCGGCGCAACGTGGGTACAATAGACGCCTGCCAACCCCAGTCCTTGACTCCGGCCGTAGGTAACGACATTCGTTCCGTCATAGCTTCCGGCTCCTGGGTCCAAACCAAACCTTGCCATTTCGATCGACGCAGGGGGTATCCGTAAAGCCTAGTTCCAAGCCCGCTTGTCTCGTCACGTTGATGAAGTTTGTTCCGTTGAAGCGCAGCAATCCTACATCGCCTGCCATCCAGATGATTCCCTTTCCATCGCCCGCCATTTTTCTAACTCTGCCCGGTGGCCCGTTGGTTCCCGTGAAATAGGAAAACTTCTCGCCATCAAAAGAGAAAACAGTGGAGCCGGACCCGAACCACATCTTTCCGTCCGGTGCCGCATAGATGGCGTCAATGCCTCCGAGGTTGGCCACTTGAGCGCCCATCCATTTATCGATGCGCTTTCCGTCATACCGGGCAATGCCACCGAACGTGGAGACCAAATATTTCCCCGACTGTCGCGGGCCATGTTTAGGACGGTATTCTCAGGCAGGCCGTCTTCCGTTGTGAAGTTTACGAATCCATGGCCATCAAACCGGGAGGCGCCGCCCTGGGTGGCAAACCAGATCGACCCGTCCGGCTCAATCAGAATCTTTCGGATTTCGTTGTCGTCCGCAAGGCCGCGCGCGGTGTTGAAGACCTCCCACAAACCCTTCTTCGAGGGTGGAAGGCGCAGATTCATGTTCGCGACCATCTTACCCGGCGCAATCTCCACCCGCCGGTGTTCGGCAAACTGATTCAGTTGCGCGTACAGATCGTAGGTACCCGGCGCATACTTGAACCCTATTTCATATGCCCCGGAAGAATCGGTCCGCGCGGCCGCCACTCGCTTCTGGTCGTGTTCGATGCGGACTTTAACGCCAGCGGCAGGATTCCCCGCGCCCACACTCACCCTTCCTGAAAACGAGGTCATCGGAATCAATTCGCCGGGCGACGGCAGCGGCGCGGGGACAATCCGGGCGTTGTCGACGAGCTTCGTCGCGTTGGCTCGCGGCGATTTGTCGGCGGGAGTTTGATTCTCGAAGTTGAGCAGGCAGACCAGGTCCGGCTCGGTTCCGGTCAACCGCCGGAACAGGATCTCGCGAATCTGATCACCCGTGCGCGCGCCGCGCCAGACGGGGAACTCATCCTTGAACGCTTTCGTGTCGATCATGTAAGAACTCACATTGTCCTTAAGGTTGTCGCGCCCCAAGCGATTGCGCTCGCCTCGCTGAAGGCGGTTGAAGGGTGTCTTGTTCGGGGCGGAAGCCGCGAGCGCCCCGTTGACGTAGAACTGGGCCCGATCCCGGGCGATGACCGCCGCGACGTGAATCCATTGGTTGGTGAGGAAGAGATCGCTGGCGACCCAGTCCGTATTGTTATCCCCACCGGCCATTGGCGAGATGGATAACGTGAGGTCCGGCGACGAGGAACGATGTGCCACATAAACCCTGCTCCTTTCATTACCGAAATCGAAGAACCGGCTCCACTGGTGATCGTCCATCCACTTGACCCAGCCTTCGATGGTGAATTCCTCGAGGTCGTTGAACGCACCGCTGGGCAATTCGAGGAATTGCCAGTGGTGCCGCCGAGCGAGAGCACGTGGTTGGGCGCGGCGGGCTGGGCGTGGAGAGTTGAGGATGCCACCCATGCCAAACAAATGCCCGCGGCCACGAACTATAGTCCCATAGATTTCATCGGCTGTTGTCCGCTTCATTCAGCTCCAGGTCGGCTGTGAATGGAGTGAAGATCGGATCAAGCGGCAAGGCGCAGGATCTATCGTCAGAATAAGTGACAGGTGAATTGGAGTTGACACTCCGCCCTTCTTGCCGGAGGGCACATCCCGATGCTGTGTGCGCTCCCAACTCGCTATTGGGGTAAATAATTGGACAGATTCGAAGAAAGAGTAGGAAGAGGACTCGGATGAAAGGACAGGGGATGTCACACGTGTTATACCGTCTTCATTGTCTTTCTCTTAATCTTAATCCTACTCCTACTACTTTTCGATGAATCCAAACGGGATTCTGATCGTTCACAACGGGGAGGGAAAATTGGTTTTTTGGCAAAATGGACTTCTCGGCCACGGTCCGCCCCCTGAATTGGCCTTTCGTGGTGCTATCGGAAGGGGGAGCAAGCCTGTTGTGGATTGGCGGCTTTCGGAGGGGGTTGGGAAAGAGCCGAAAGTCAGTTACGTCGCAGCTGCACAGGTATTCGCCGGTTTTGGCAGTTGACACCGCATCGCCCCAAAATGCCGACCTTCGAAAAGGCTCTTGTGGCCAAATTATGAATAGTGCAGGTTTGACCCCATTGCACTTCTGATCTCCCTTGAAACACGCCGAAAGCAATTTCGAATCGACAGGCGGTATCTCTCTCTATTCCCAGTGCTGGATGCCCGATGAATCTGCTCGGGCGATCCTAATCATCGTCCACGGCGTTACCGAGCACACGGGCCGCTATGCAAACATTGTGAGTCCGCTGATTGCCGCCCAACTGGGTGTTTGTGGATTCGATCTGCGAGGGCACGGAAAATCCCTGGGTCGGCGCGGTCATGTTGACTCCTGGAAGGATTACATTGCTGACTTGGAACTATTCGTTCGGACGATCCGTGCGAGTTTTCCTGGTGTACCTATTTTTCTGTTCGGTCACAGCTTGGGATCGCTTATCGTCCTGGCATACGTCATCGAGCAACCCTCTGCGGCGAAGGGAGTCATCCTTTGTGGCGCGGCGATAGACCCGGTTGGCGTGGCACGACCTCTTATCGTGGCTTTGGCACGGACATTTTCAGTGATCTGGCCCACGTTTCCCGTGTCATTGAAAACCAAGGCCCGAGGTGCATTGTCTCGGGATCCTCAAGTGGAAGCCGACTTTCTGGCGGACCCTTTGCGTCTGGGACAGGTAACGGCGCGATGGGGCACAGAAGCGCTTGCGCTGGTTGCATCGGTCAAGCGGCGCGCCAACTTGGTAAAGCTCCCGCTCTTGGTTATTCATGGAGGAGCAGACCCTCTGAACTCCGTGACCGGAGCCAGGGATTTCTTCAATCAGGTGCGCTTTCCGGACAAGCAGATGATCGTCTATGAGGGCAGTTATCATGAACCCCATAATGACCTGGAGCACGAGCGAGTTGTCAGCGACCTTCGCCTGTGGATTGAGGGCCATATGTAACGCAGGCTTGCCGATCAGGCGTATGTTTGGGCTTGTTTTTCTGATTTTTCTAGGACAGTGACTCGGAAGTTCTGACAATGGATCGCAGGGTCCTGTTGAGTTGGAAGATTCACGACACGAGAATTCTCGTCGTCGCGCACGTGCACGGACTTAATATGCAAGCGGGCGCCGATCACCGCCAAAATGTCCACTCAAACACCCACGCAACCTTTTGTTGCACCTGCAACAAAAGGTTGTAGTGAAGGATGAGGCACTCGATGAGAGCTCGTCTTCGAAAAGGGATATTTCGCACAACCCCTAGTGGCATTGGGTTGCGAACCAGCAGGGCATCAAAAGCGATTTTTAATGATTGTAATAAAGTGACAGGTACAACAACTGGCCATTTCAATTGAACCGTCACCTTTTCAGCCCAGAAAATCGCAGCGGCTGCTCGTTGTAACGATATCGGATCAGAACGGCGGGTGAACCACGAAGAGCCCTGCGGGACGCAGGGTCGGTCGTCCTCGGTTGGCGTTCGCCACCCATGACTCCAGCCGCCCCGTTACAACGGATTTTCGGGCGGCTTTCCAATTCGCCAAAGCGTCGCATCGCTGCGAACAAACAAGGACCCCTGCGCAACCGCTGGCGTGCTCAGGATTGTGCCGCCAAGATCCAACTCACTGACCACTTCGCCTTCGGGTTTGGTTGGATCGACGACTTGCAGCAACCCCTTTTCGTTCACGCAATAGAGGAAGCCACCCGCCGCCACTGGTGTTGAACTGAACGGCCCCTTGAGCCTTAGTTGCCATTGCCGAGTGCCGTCCGTCATGCTGCCGCACGTCAGTACCCCTCCGTCATTGAGAATTAAAACCCGGCCATCCACCACCAACGGGCTGGGTGTGCCGGGGCGCAACTGGGCCGAACGCCAAATCTGTTTCAACGGTTGTCCCGGCTCCGCCAACTCCAGAACGGTCAACCCCTGCGACGGCACGAACAACCGGCCTTCTCGGGGAGTGGTCGAAGCAACCGTCGACGCGCCGTCGTCGTAGCTCGCAATTGTCTTTCCGGTGGCTGGCTCGATTACGCTGAGTCCCATGGAAGATTGGAGCGCGACGAAGGCGGTACCGTCGGCGCCCTTAAAAAGGGACGGAGAGGTCCAATTCGCCCGGCGGGGACGGTCGAGTTTCCACCGATTGGCGCCGGTGCCAACGTCGAGCCCGGCGGTGAACGATTCGCTATCGTTTTCCACCTGGGCAATAACAACGCCTCCGACAACCAGGAGAGACGACGACATGCCGAGGGAGTTGCTCGCATTCGGGTAGTCTCGGCCCAATCCTCGGAACCAGAGTAGATTGCCGTCCAGATCGAGGGCAGCGCAGTCGTTCGACGAAAACAGTGCGAAGACCCGTTCGCCATCGCTAACCGGAGTCGGTGCCGCACCATTGGTCTTCTCGTGCGTCATCGTGCGTCCCGTGGCCCAGAATTGGCGTTCCCATCGTATCGCCCCTCCCTCAAGGTCAAAGCACAGAACGTGAAGGCGGTCCTGTTTGGGGCCACTGGAACAGGTCAGAATCACTCGCTTCCCGATAATGATTGGCGAGGAAAGTCCACGCCCAGGAAGGGATGCAGCCCAGGTGAGAGAGCTCGCTTCGAGCCGGGTTGGAAGCTTCGACGCAGACACGCCGTCGCCACGGGGTCCGCGGAACTGCAACCAATCCTCGGCGCCGAGGACACAGGTCGCTGCCATAGCGAGAACGAGAGTTTGAAGGGCTTGTGAGAGATTCATGAGTTGAGAGGGGGTGGTTGGGATCGCCCGTTATCGAGCGGAAACGATTGGAGTTCCGAGCGAGTCGGTGATCCGCAGTTGAAATTCCCATTCACTAGCCCAGTTCTCCGTCTGTTCGTTTTGACAATTCTTCACCAGGATCCGGTTGATCCCTGCGTCGAGCTGCACAGGCATTCGGTACTGGTCGATTTCGACTCCTCGATGATATTCATCACGGCCAAACAGGTACCGCCCGTTCAACCAGACCTTCCACCCGGTTTTGCATCCCAGTCGGATCTCCAGGTCGCGGGCGACGGGAGACACAAACTCTGCGTAGGCATACCCAGCAGCGCCCTTGAGCGCAGTAAACGTCTTGTTGAAATCCACCATGCCATACTCACTTCGAGTTTCGTAATCCAGCCAGCGAACGCGGTTGGCCTTTCCGTCGAATTCACCGGTCAGATCAATCTTCAGTTCGGGCGGGAAGACCCTTTCAAATCCCGCCCCGCCGACGTTGTCGAACGGGGCGATGAGCGCCCATTTGGTCACCCATCCAAAGGTTTTCTGCAGATCGACCTTTTGCCCAAGCTCTGTCAGTTGCTTCGCGATTCCTTCAATCTGATCGACATCACGAGCAAAACCCAGAGCGCGTTGGAAGCCGGCGATGGCGGCCGCCTTGTCACCATTGGAGCGAGTCTTGAGCGCCTCTTCTACCACCTGTTGCACAGCCTCACGCCGCAATTCCGATCCGGGATCGTTCAGGAAACCCGGCAGCAGCTTGCGAGCACGACTGGCATCGGTCTTGGAAATAAGTTCATAGGCCATCCGGCGCGCTCGAGGAGTGTGCCGAACGTCGAGCAGATGTTTCTCAAGCTCATCGAGCGGCAGTTTCCCTCCACGTGTGACGTCCCGCTGAGAAATGGTCTCCACAGCGGATCGGAGCCAATTTGCGGAATAATCATTCGCGCCGTCCATGGCCTCCAGCAGTGCCGGAATCGAACTTGAGGGCCCGGCGGCCAGCAGTTTCCAGGCAGGCTTCGCAAGGTCATTCCCCTGCCCTTGGGCGCGAATACATTTGATGGTTTCGAGCGCCCCCGACCAGGCGGTGTCCGGAGCCGCGCAGCAAAAAGACGTGAAAAGAAGCGAGATCGCGGGTAGAGCGAGATTCGGCGGTGCCATGCAGTCCTGACCCTACTGGGAAAAAGCGTCACCGCAAGTCTTCGCTGCATTCTCCGCTCCAGACCTCCCCCCGGGGAGCAACGGTGCTGAAAGGCAAGGGAAACTAAAGCGGGTTGTAGTTTGGCTTTGGCGTCGGATTTTAGGGCGTGTTCCTTGAGGACGCGATTCATCTGGAGGAGAAATCACCAACAACTTCGAGAAGCACTCGTGCGCGGCACGCACCGATCTTACTCCTTCGCACCCTGGCAACTTCGTGGCAAAAAACCAACCAGCCACTATTTCAACCACCAGCGCCGAACACCGCCAACTCGTCGCGCTCCTGTTCACGGACCTGGTGGGCTCGACGCAGCTCAAGCAGGACCTGGGCGATCGCGAAGGGCTGGCGCTCATCCAGCGCCATCACGCCCTCCTGCGCGAAACTCTCCACGCGTTCCGCGACGGCCAGAAAATCAGCACTGTCGGCAATTCGTTTTCCCTCGTCTTCGGCAATCCGTGGATGCCGTGCGCTTCGCGTTACGGCTGCATGCCGGGCTGCGTGCGCTGACGCAGACGGCTGGCCGGCCACTGTTCGACCGCATCGGGATTCACGTGGGCGAGGTATTCGTTGAGGTAGGCGAAGGCGCGCTCAAGCCAAAGGATTTGTATGGCATCCAGGTGGACACATCTTCGCGCCTCATGTCGTTGGCCAAGGCCAACCAAATCCTGATGACGCGCTCGGTGTTCGACAACGCGCGCCAGGTTTTGCGGGGTCAGGACCTGCAAGGAGTCGGCGCGTTGGCGTGGATGAATCACGGGCCGTATCTGCTGAAGGGCGTGGAGGAGCCACTGGAGATTTGCGAAGTCGGCGAGACGAGCGCCGGCGCGCTGACGCCGCCGCCGACTTCGGAGAAGGGCCGCCGTCACGCTAACGCCGACGAAGAGCCGGTGCTGGGCTGGCGACCGGCGCTGGAACAGATGGTGCCCAACACGCGTTGGATGCTTGAGAGAAAATTAGGCGAAGGCGGGTTTGGCGAAGTGTGGTTGGGTCGGGACGACAGGTTGAAGGAGCGGCGGGTGTTCAAGTTTTGTTTTCGCGCCGACCGGGTGCGCTCATTGAAGCGCGAGGTGACGCTTTTCCGGTTGTTGAAAGACAAGGTGGGGCGGCATCCGAACATCGTGGGAATTCAGGAGGTGTTCTTTGACACGCCGCCGTTTTACATCGTGATGGATTACGCGGAGGCGACGGATCTGAGGGCGTGGTGCGAAGCGCAGGGCGGCGTCGCGAAAGTGCCACTGGCGACACGGTTGGAAATCGTGGTGCAAGTGGCGGATGCGTTGCAGGCAGCGCACGACGCAGGCGTGATCCATCGTGACGTGAAACCGAGCAATATATTGGTGGCAACCGGCGGAGGGACGAGCTCCGCGAGTCCCAGGAAGCCTACCGGAACCGACGCGGGAAAATCAGAGCCTTGTGGAACTCGGCCCTCGGACGGGGAACGCGGTCGTTCACCCCCCGTTGCCATGCTCACCGATTTCGGCATCGGGCAGGTGGTGACGCAGGAAGCTTTGGCGAGCCTGACGAAGATGGGCTTTAGACGATGATGTCGTCCGGCTCGACGCAAACGGGCACCCATCTCTACATAGCGCCGGAACTTCTGGCGGGGAGACCGGCCACAACGCGCTCGGACATCTATTCGCTGGGAGTAGTGCTCTACCAGTTGCTGATGGGCGATTTCCGTCGCCCACTGACGACCGACTGGACGCGAAGGATCGCGGATCCCCTCCTGCGGGAGGATTTGGAAAAGTGTTTCGCGGGCGATCCGGAAGAACAATTTGCGAACGCCGGCCAATTCGCCGACAGCCTGCGTTCGTTGGAAAAACGCCTGGCCGAATTGGCCGCACGGAAAAGGGCGGCGGATCTTCGAAGGCTAATGCGGACAGCGGCCTTGGCAGTGATCCTCATCGCAGGGTTGGTGGGTTTGGTGAAATATGTTGTCCTGCACAATCGGATACCGCCGGCAACTCACTTTGAATCGTTGGCCGTGCTGCCCTTCAGCTACTCGGGTGACGCCGGCAGAGAATCCTTTGCCGATGGGATGATGGATCTGCTGATTGGCAATTTATCCAAGATCCGTTCGCTGAAAAAGGTGAGTCCACGGACTTCGGTTTTTCAGTATCAGGGAACGAAAAAGTCATTGCGCAAGATTTCCCAGGAATTGGGAGTGGACGCCGTGCTTGAAGGGACCGTCGTTCTTTTTGGAAGTCAAATGAGCCTCTCGGCACGTCTATTTGAGGGCGCCACGAAGCAGCAGCTGTGGGCTTCTGAGCCTTACACCGATGACTTAACCAATATTTTTAAGTTGCAGAGCAAAATGGCCCTCACCTTAGCCCAGCGGATTAACGTCAAGCTGCTGCCACAGAAGCAGGCGCGCCTGGTAAAAGCCCGCTCGATTGACGCAGAGGCCCTTCATCTTTATCTGGAAGGGAGTCGTCATGGCCTGAACCATTCTGATGAAATTGAGAATAAGACTGCCATCCAGTTACTTCAGCGGGCCACGGCGATTGACCCGGATTTTGCTATCGCCTGGGCGGCGCTCGCGCTGGCCTATGTGGACCGGGTCTTTTATATAGCACCCGGAGAAAAATAGACAGAAACGAACGCGTTAACGGCAACCGAAACCGCGCTGAAGTTGGATCTGGATTCAGGGGCAGCCCACTTTGAGCGCGGTTATTTGCTATGGACGCATTCCCGTGGTTTTCCTCATGAAGAGACCCTCACGTCGCTCCTTCGCGCCGTGGATTTGAATCCGCGTATGGAGGGGGCATATCGGCGCCTTGAATTCGTTTACGTCCACATCGGGCTTTTCCAGGAATCATACGAAGCGGCGGAAAAGGCAGCCGCCTCGGACTCAAGCGACAATTTCGGGTTTTCTATTGGCAGCGATGCACTTATGTACCAAGGCGATTACGAAGGAGCCCTTGCTGTTCATCGAAAATTTGAAAAGACACCTGCTAACAACATACTGACGGGGTACCGGATTGCCTGAACTCTATTTTGGGTCTTCGCGTACTCGAGTGGGTGAATTTGAGCATTTTGCGGTGTCGAAGCGAGATAGAGGTAGCAGGGGGACGAGCTTTGAGCCTTAGCTCGCGCCCCCCTACGGCCCAAGGTTCGTTTGACTTGTAGTCCGCGCGTCATGGGTGG
>SIBK01000053.1 GCA_009695205.1 Pedosphaera sp.
AAAAGTTGGGAACCCTTTCGATGGTGGATGTACATCTGCCGACATCCGATGGCAGGAAGATCGTGTTATCGCGATGGACAGAACCCGAAGCCGAAGTGCAATTGCTGCTGTCCGCGTTGCGATTAAGCCTACCCAAACAGCCGCCACCATGCGTCACTTCAAGTCAGGCGACAGTGCTCTTTCCGCTGCCCGTGGGGCCGACAATGCTGATCACCTGACCCGGTTTGGCGCTGAACGAGATGTCCGCCAGCGTGTCGTTCCGGCCCGAATAGGTGAAATGGACACCTTCGAAAACGATCCCGCCGGCGATCCGTCCGTACTCTTTGGCGCCGGGAGCATCCTGGGTGTCGGGTTGTGTATCCAGCAGTTCAAAGGTGCTTCTCAGGCTTATAAACAGATCCTGCAAGGAGCCGATGGTAAAGCTGATCGTTTCCAGTGGTTTGTAGATTGCGGCGATGTAGGCGATCACCACCAGCAATTGACCGACGGTCATCTGCCCCTGGATAACGCGTTGGGCGCTGATTCCCAGCACCACGGTCGAGCTGATCGCCGTAATCATGTTGATGACCAGGGAGAAGAGGGTCTGCCGGATGGTCACCTGGACGCGCGCCTCGACGGCGTTGGTGGTCTGATCGCGAAACCGCCGATATTCATGGCCCTCGCGCCCGAAGGCCACGATGACTCGCATCATCGAAATGCTTTCGTGGATGACAGCGAGCGACTCGGCCTCCATGGCCCGGACCTTGCCCAATCGCTCCTGGATGTGGGTGGCATAAAAGCCGACCGAATAATAGAGAAACGGGACAACAGAAAGAGAAGAGAGCGCCAGCGTCGAATCGATTTGGTAACAAATCCAGATCATGCCAATGAGGGTCAGGCCACTTTCCGCCACCATTGGAGCGGTCATGATCAGCCCCGCCGGGGCGCCACCCTGGCTATTGATCATGTAGATGATCATCCCGGACTGGCGGCGGTCGTGAAACGCCAGGGACATTCGTTGGGCGTGTAGAAAGAGATAACTCCGGAAATCGAGCGTGATCCATTGGGTTATCTGGGTGTTGACGTAGTTGGTCATTACATGAAGGCCATTGACCAAAATGGCGATAATGAGCCCGCCGGAAACCGCGAGGGTCAGGAGCCAGGAGCGGTTGTGCGCCACCGGACCCAGGATCGAGGTCAGTCTCGAGGAAAGCGGGCGCTGCCCGAGCACGTTGTCGATCAGAATCTTGAGCGGCCAGGGAGCCAGGAGATTTACCAGCGTCGATAGAACGGTGATGACGACGGATGCCAGGGCAAGCCGCCAGTGCGGTCGCAGGTACCGGAACACCCGGTAAATATATTCGAGGGGAATGGTCCTTTTTGGCTCCGCATTTTTCTGAGTGTGACGGTGAACGGCTGCTCTTGCCAAAGGTTATCCATTGTTCCACCCGGGCAGCACACGTTGCGGCGACGCCGCGCCAGCGAAGGCAGGTCGGTCGGGTCCGGACGATTTTAGAATCTCAAGACAAGGCCATATGTCTGTTTCACCGAATGGGGGGAAACCTGGCCATCGAAGAACAAGACGTTGGCCTTCTACCGATGCTTGAATGGGACCCTGCTTGGTTCAAGGGTTAAGAGCTGCGGGTGATCGGTCAGAGAGATTTGATTTAGACAAGGTGTTCAGGCGTTCGGTTGCGTCCAACTCCCACCCTGCTCCCGTGTTGTCAAGGCGGTTTCTCCCGGGCGCTCGCTGGGTGACCATCGTTCACCCGCGCGGAGGACTGCGTGGGGTTGTTGGAGGCGACGGCAGCCCGCGACAAATTCATCCGATGTTTCCGTGTTAAAGGCAAACATCTCATGATGACACGGGATGACCCATTTTGCATTGATGTCGTGTGCGAGCCGGGCCGCTTCGCGACCCCAAAGGTTTCCAGAAACCCGGCGCTCCGGCCGTCGACCATTGATGGGCAGCAATGCCACCGTGACTTGATGCGGCAGTACTCGGTCTTCGATTCCCGGGTACAGGATCGTGTCGCCGCTATGATAAAGACTCCACGCGCCGAATCGGACGACGTAACCGAGATAGCGGTGACGCCCGGTGGCATCCACCTCGAGATTTTCGTGCGCCGCTGGGATTCCGTAAAACGCGAATGCGCCCAATTGCAGGGATTCTCCGGAATCGATGCATGCAAGGCGTTCGGGTTTCACCCCGAGCCGTTGTGCGGCGAATTCCCGATTGGCAGACGGCACCAGGACATGGATAGCGGGATTCGCTTCGAGAATTGGAAGCAACGTTTCCGAGTCCAGATGATCCGTATGATTGTGGCTCGAGGTCACAACTTCGACGAATCCGAGGTATTCCGGTGCGACGACTCGATCTGACATCCGCACGTGCGGCTTGTCTGTGGCGGCATACTTTCGGGTGAGGGAATCGGATAAATACGGATCCAAAAGACAGAAGTGTCCCTGCCAGTGCAGCAGGAACCCGCTTTGGCCCAGCCACCAGAGGTGGAATGACGCTCCAGAGCCTCGGACTGCCGCCACATCCGCTCGAAATGCGTCTCCTTGCAACGCGGGTTGAATCATGATGTCTCGGACGCGTTCAGCTTTATCCATTCGGTAGACCAAGTTCTCGCCGGACAAGCCGGACTCCGGACACCATGGCTTGAAGTTTCTTCCGCGCTGCCCAACGTGCCGTCTGACTGAATCCACAATCCGGTGCAAATACCAACCGGTCCGGGGGTGCGAGCGTCACGCAGTGGCGGACACGGCGCGCCACGTCCTCTGCTGTTTCGATGTGGTAGTTTTTGACATCAATCACTCCCACGGCGGCATCCATCCGTTTGGCGATCGCCGTGATCACCTCCAGTTCCGAAAATTCACGACTGGCCATCTCCACATGCATCTCGTCGCAGTGGAAATCGAGGAAGGCAGGGAACATCGGGGCGACCTGCCGCGGGCCAATTGCCCGGGCCTTGTAGTTGCCAAAGCACAGATGCGTGCAAACGCGGGTCCGTCCCACGACGGGTTCAACCGTGCGGTTGAAGATGTCCACAAATCGGCGTGGATCTTCCCGGTGCGCGTAGCAGCTCATGCTGGGTTCATCGACCGAGATCTCCCGGCAACCGGCCGCCACCAGATCGATCAGCTCCTGCTGCACCCAAGGCAGCAGAGCTTCGGTGAGCGCCCATCGATCGGAGTACTGGGCGTTTGGTAGCAGCCGCCCGCTGAGAGTGTACGGGCCGGGCACGGAGGCCTTGAGTGTTGCGTCCACCTTGTGGGCAATCCTCTGCAACCGTTGAAATTCGGCGACGGCTCCGAGGCCATGGGGAGCCGTCAGCGTTTCTGTTACCCGGTGCTTTCCTCTCTGATCGTGAGCGGGCGGACCAAACCGCCGGGGCGACGCTGTCTCAAGCTCAATGCCCCGGAGGTAGCCGTAAAAGGAGAGATTGAAATCGAGTCGCGTCTGTTCGCCATCGGTTACCACATCCAAACCTGCCGCGAGTTGATCGTGGAGCGCCGTCGTGACGGCATCGTCCTGCAATTCCGCTAGATCATCCCCGCCGAACCGTTCAAGGTGGGCGGCCGAAAACTCGAGCCAACCGGGCAGCGGATAGGAACCGATGACCGAGGTGCGCAGGGGAGACGAGTTCATGAGGTTTGAGAATGGAAGTTCTAGATCAACCGCGGGGAGCGCTGCGCCGCCGCCGGGTGTTGGCCACTGAGACGTTTTTTTTTGCCGATGTTCCTACGGAGTTTCTTGGCGGGCCGACCCGCTCATAGAGTTTAGCCAGTCGGTGCGCGTGTTCATCGTATGCCGCCTCGAACAGATCGCGAGCCCGATCCTTGCCGACCAGAGCCGCCGCGGTTAGCACTCGGGGTGGGGCCCCGGCGGCGGTGAGACGCAACGCGACTTCAGCTTTGATCGAATTGACGAGAAGACATCCGCCGACGGTCGATCCGGGCGAGACCGGTGTGTCGAGATCGGGGATTGGCACCATGGCATCCCCGACCGGCGCGCCGGTATCGAGGACCAGGTCGGAAAAATCCTGAAGCTTCCGGCCGTCCTCACGGGCGCTGCGGCTGGCCTCCGAATGCAGGCGGGAAAGGATCGCAACCACACGGACGCCGCGTTTCTGAAATTCCTCCGCCATTTCGATTGGGACGCGATTGCACCCACTGGACGAAATCACCAGGGCGGAATCCAGCGGTGACAAGTCGTAATTCCTGAGAATTCGTTCGGCCAGACCGCTCACATTTTCCAGGAACATCGCCTGGCGCTGACCATTCGCACCCACGACCAGATTGTGGAAACTGAGCGACAGCTCGACAATCGGATTAAACCCAGGGAAAGAGCCGTAGCGTGGCCACATCTCCTCGACGAGGATGCGGCTGTGGCCGGAGCCAAAGCAATGGACCATGCGCCCTCGCAGAATGGTTTCCGCGAACCAGTCTGCGGCCTTTTGGATCGCAGACTGTTGGGACGCCACCGTTTTCAACAACGTTGCGCAACGCTTCAGGTAGTCAGCACTCGGACTCACAGAGCTCAAGGGTAGTTGTAACCCTTGAGGGGCGGAAGCCGCAATGCGGGACGATCCGGCAGTGAAGGGGGAGTTGGCGGAGAGAGAGGGATTCGAACCCACGGTGGGGATTAGCCACGCACGCTTTCCAGGCGTGTGCCTTAAACCACTCAGCCATCTCTCCGCCTTGAGGTTCCAATGTGGGAAACGGCTTTGATTGTGGCAACTGGATTTTGCATCAACCTTCGGGACGAAATTCTCCGTCCGGTTACTGATTCGGTTCGGGGCTGCGCTGGATCGGGGCTCCCAATAGGGGTAGGCACGCTAGGAATCCTTGTCGTGTGATCGTGCTCGTCGGTGATTTGAAGAAGTGACTGTTGGTGCGTCACTCGAACAGGCGATGGAAGTTGGCTTCAACCTGGAGAGCCAGCGATTCAAGTGAGTCTCCCAGTTCAATCGCCAAACCCAGAACGATGGCCGGCAGATTCGCGGGGTGATTGATGGGGTTGCCTTTCGAATCAAGGCCAGGGTGTGAGTTGCACTCCGCCGGAGGGAGCTGATCGGGTGCGTCGGTCTCGACGAGCAGGCGCTCACGAGGGATCTGCCGGAATGTTGCCCGATGTCTCTCCTTTCGCGGATGAAGAAAATAACCCGGGAAGCTGAAGTACGCACCCAACTGGACGAGGGGACGCACGAGTTCGACGGGGCCGCCGAAGCTGTGTAGTAGGAATCCACGTGAGGGGCGGGGATGTGACTGGAGCAATTCGAAAAGGCGTCCCCAAGCCTGTAGACAATGGATGCTGATTGGAAGGTTTCGCTCCGCTGCAATCCCTAGTTGCTCAAGGAACACAGGCTCCTGGGGTTCGTACGGCAGCCCTGGCTTCCAACAGTCCAGCCCGATCTCACCGATCGCTCCGGGCCCTGAGTTCAAGTGCTCGATGAGAACTTCCCGCCAGCGTGCAGTCCGCTCACCGACGTGCCAGGGATGATACCCAAAACTGGGAATCACTTCGGGGTGCTTCAGCGCGAGCTCCCGCACCGTTGGCCAATCGCCCTCGCACGAACCATTGACGACCATCCGCACGACACCGGCGGCTCGCGCTGCGTTAATCAATTCCTCCTGACGTCCCTCAAACCGCGCGTCCTGCAGATGATTGTGTGCGTCGTAGAATCGCAATCCGGCGGCGAAGACCGGTTCGATCGGAGCGTTTGGAGCCGCATGGGAGCGGGCCCTGGGGAAAGCGGGATTCACGAGGCGCCACGGACGAATGATTGGGCAAAATCGTGGATCTTTTTGCGTATTCGCCAGAGAGTGCGCCGACGGTTTTCGGCAAGCTGCGGCATTAATCCCAATTCAGTCAGCACCGCCGGGGCCTCACGCACCACCGCCTCTGGAGTCTCACCGCTATACAAATCGCACAGCAATCCCCCAATGGCTTTCAAGGATACCGCGTCGGAATCCGTCCGAAACCAGCATCGATCCTCGCGATACTCGGGCACCAACCAGATGCGGACGCGACAACCCTCCACCCGGAACGGGTCGATTCGAAATTCATTCGGCAACAGCGGACGATTTTTCGCGGCCTCCACAATGGCTGCGAAGCGAGATTGCGCATCCGGAATCGCCCGATACTTCTCGATCAACTGCCGTTGCCGCTCAGCAAAATCCATCACGGATAGATCCTGCCGCTACGCGCAGGGCGGCTGTCAATCCTCGGGGAATGCTCCTCAGCCTTGCTTCAGAGACGGGTTTCGCTGTAACCCTGTCCCTCGCCGGGAGTCACTTGTCTCGGAAAATGTGGAAGCGACGCTCAGTATTGAATCCCCGACTTTCGACGTTCCGGCTTGCCTGGTGCGAGTGCGGGCGCGAGACGACGCCGCAGCACGGGATTTGGTTCAACATCTTCACCCGCTGATTGTTAAGATTGTCCGGGCGCATCTTCCCCGCCGAACCGCTGAAGAGGATCTCGTGCAAATGGTACTGACAAAAATCTTTACTCGCCTGGATCAATTCCGAGGGGCGGTACCCTTCGAGCACTGGGTGTCGCGGGTTGCCGTGAATACGTGCCTGTCGGAACTCAATCGCCAACGGATACGTCCGGAATGGCGTTGGTCTGACCTGAGTGTAGATGAGGAACGAGTGGTGCAAAATCTTGCAGCGCAGGAGGCGGATTTGGACGAGAGTGATGCCGAGGCAGCACGGGAATTGGTGCAGCGGGTCTTGAATCTGTTGGAGCCAGCCGACCGACTCGTGATTACCTTGCTGCACTTGGAAGGCAAATCAGTGGACGAGGTCCGGGCTCTCACCGGATGGAGCCGTCCGCTCGTTAAGGTGCGGGCCTTCCGCGCCCGGCAAAAAATGAAGCGTCAGTTGGATCGGTTTGCGAAGGAATAATTGTCATGAAAATCAATGATCAGCAGCTCGACCGGCTCCTGCGCGCGGCGGCCAAAGCCCCAGGGCAGGCAATCGGTCCGCCGACCACCGCGGTGGAGTACCGGACGCTGGCCGCCTGGCGATCTGCCACGACCGTCGATACGTTTGTCGGAATGCTTCCTTGGCTTCGCCGAGGCTTGTTCCTTTCGGGCACGGCCGCCGCATGCGCACTGGCGCTGGCCCTTTCCGCGGACCGCTCCGGAACGGTTGACGAGGAAATCGAAACCCCCGATGCCGTGTTCACCCTGGCTCTTTCCCGGTAATCAAGGCGCACTCGATGATTTCCGCTGCTCGCAAAACAGCTTTCGCATATTTGGTCGCCACGTTTCTCGCTGGCGGTGTGGCCGGTGCTGGGCTCGGCTACTACCGTGGCCGGCAGCCCGTCTTCCGCCCCCCGAGCCCGGACGCCATGCTGGAAAAGTCACGAACCCGGTTGATCACCGACTTGGGGCTTACCGAGGAGCAGTTGCAGAAAATCGATCCGATTCTCAAGGAGCGCGCGGCCGCCCTTAAAAAGGCCCGGAACGAATCGATGCAACAATTTCGCACCCTGATGGATCAGTACCATCAGCAGGTGGCCGCACTGCTAACTCCAGATCAACAACTCAAATATGAAGCCCGGCGGCAAGAGCGGGAAAAGAAATGGCGTCCGGATGGCCCCGGCGAGCACGGACCTCGTGAACACGGTCATGGTGCGCTTCCTCCGCCCCCTAAATAGTTCTGTCGTTGCCAATGGGTACTGAAACTGATCTCAATTCAAACGGTTCGACATTTTCTCCTCAAATGATTTACAGGCTATTCCCCACTCTGGCCCTCTCCCTAGCCGCCACGTTCATCTCGGCTGCGGCTGAGGCAGATTCATCGATCCCTCGACTCTCGGCAAATCTGTTTCGCCAGAGCAAGATCTGGGACATCCAATTAACGCTGACGCCGGATCAATGGACCGCCCTGCAACCCGAGGAACCTGAAGGGGGTGGTCCTCCCGGTGGGGGTCGAGGCCCGGGCGGCGGCGGTCGGGGTTTCAATCCCGCGATGTTCATCGCCCCTGGGTTTATGGGTGCCTTGGATCGGGACAACAACAACGAGCTATCCCGAACGGAATTCGTCGGGGGCTTCGATCGGTGGTTTACTGCATGGAATATCAACAAGTCCGGCCAGATGGATTTGGACCAATTGCGCACGGGCCTTAACCAGAGCTTGGCGCCGGCGCCCGGAGGACCCGGGGGCGGAAGGGGCGGGCCCGCGGGTGGCAGCTTCCTTCAAGGCCGCGATGGTAGCCGGAATGGACTCTCGGCAGCGCGGGGCATCGATTTCAAATTCGCCCATGCCAACCTCGAATTCGGCGGAAGCATGTTCAAGGACATTGGAGTCCGCTACAAAGGCAATGGAACCTACATGCAGTCCCGCGGGTCGGATAAGCGTTCGCTCAAACTGGACCTCGACCACTATGTCAAAGGTCAGAAAATTGGTGAATCGTCTAAATTGAATCTCCATAATTGCGTCACGGACGCGAGCTGGATGAATGAGGTCCTCGCGTATCAGCTTTATCGGGATGCCGGCGTGGCCGCCCCGCGCACCGCATACGCACGGTTACGCGTCACCGTGCCCGGCGTGCACGACAACAAGTATTTCGGCCTCTACTCGTTGGTGGAAAATGAAGACACCCGCTTCCTTGAACAAAACTATGGTTCAAGAAAGGGCGCTCTCTTCAAACCCGTCACACCACGACTCTTCGACGACCTTGGCGACGATTGGTCCAAATATATACAGATCTACGATCCGAAAACAGCCGTGTCTGAGAAGGAGGCCCGGCGCGTCATCGAGTTCGCACACCTCGTTACCGGGGCGGATGACGCTGAGTTTGCCTCCAAGGTCGGCGACTATCTCGATCTGGAGCAATTCTCGCGATTCATGGCGGTTACTGCCTGGCTGTCGACGCTGGATAGTATTCTGGGTATGGGCCAGAATTTCGTCGTCTACCTGCATCCAAAGACCGACAAATTCCACTTCATGCCATGGGATCTGGATCACTCCTTCGGACAATTCGGAATGGTTGGCAGTCAGGAAGAACGGGAGGCACTCAGCATTCAACAACCGTGGCAGGGCAACGTCCGGTTTCTTGAACGTGTCTACAAAGTGGATGCCTTTCAAAAACTATACCGCGCCCGACTCGACGAATTCAGCAAATCCATTTCAAACCCGAACGTTTCATACAACAAGTGGATAGCTTGGCAACGGTGCTACGACCTGCCATCGCAGAAGAATCACCCGAAAAACTTGCTCGTTTTGACAAAGTTGTCGCGGGCGAGACTGTCGAGCCAGCTACCTTCGGCGGACCCGGCGGACCCGGTGGACCCGGCGGCCAACGCGGCAATCCGCCACCGAATGGGGCGGGCAATGTCCTCGCACCCACCGGTGGTGGGCCCCTTCCGGGCTTCGGAGGTCCGGCCCGGCCTGGCGGACCTGGGCGTCCCGGTGGCTTCGGTGGAATGTTTAAACCCCCGCATCCCATCAAGACATTTGTTGCGGGACGCAATCAGGCGGTCCGCGACCAACTCGACGGGCGCTCGCAGGGAAAGACGCTGGAGGGCATGAACCGTCGAATGGGCCCTCGCATGTTTCTCCTCGCCCAGCCAATCCTAGAAAAGGCCGACGCCGACAAGGACGGTAAGATAACCGCGTCCGAGTTTCACGGACTCGCGGAAAAGTGGTTTGGTGAATGGGACAAGGAAAAGATTGGTAAACTGACTGCGGACCAATTGCGCGACGGTATTGGCATTGCTTTTCCTGTACCGCCCGGTTTTGGACCACCCGGAGGTGGACCCCGCCCCCCAGCTCCTTAGGGAGGTCACTTGCCAGCGAGTTGAGCTCAGCGCATCCTCGCCCCATGAACCATTCACCTGGTTTTCTGAAACTCGTTCACGAGGCTCGCAGTCGAGTTCAGGAAATCACTATCGAGCAACTCCGAGGGAAGCTTGCAGACAATCCAAAGCTTGTGCTGCTGGATGTTCGGGAAGAAAGCGAATGGGCCGCAGGTCACGCCGTCCAGGCCAGGCACCTTGGAAAAGGAATTCTCGAGCGCGATCTCGAAAAAACGGTCGCGGACTCCAGCACGGAAATCGTCATGTACTGCGGAGGAGGCTATCGCTCCGCTCTCAGCTGCGACGCTGCTAAAAAAATGGGCTATAAAAACGTCCTCTCCCTCATCGGTGGACACAGAGCCCTCGCCGAGGCCAATTGGTCGATGACGAAATAGTCCGACATCCCTCCGGGGTGAAATCCCCGCATCACCCCGCCGCTTGCTTCAGTCGGGCGATCACGCGAACCCGTCCCAACACTTCCATCAGGTGATACAAACTCGGTCCAACCATCCGGCCGGTGCAGGCAACGCGGCACGGTTGAACCAGCGCACCCGCTTTCACTCCGAGCTCGCCCGCTAATTGTTTAAGACTGGCTTCAAGATCTGCCGCCTTAAAGACATCAACCCCATGGAGCTGTAACGCGAGACGCTGCAAAAGTCCCCGGGATTCTGGCGTCAACGCTTTCGCCCGCGCCTCCGGTTCGATTTCGATTTGGTCATCGGGACGAAAATAGAAATCTACAAAGAGTCCAAGATCCTTAAACAATTTTCCCTTTTCCTGCGCTGTAGCGAGGGCTGCCGCGATATAGTCCGGGCCGAAGCCTGCGAGCGAGATACCCGCCCGGCTGAGGGCGTCTATTCCCATCGGAACAAAGCGAGACAGGGGCATGCGTCGAGTGTGTTCGGAATGAAAATGCCCCAATTTCTTCATATCGAACCGCGCATTGCTGCGGTGGACGTCTTCCAATTCAAAGCGCTTCGCAGCGTCGTCGGCAGAAAAGACGTCGCTTATGTCCCGTGCAGTCCAACCGAGGAGACACAAGTAGTTCACCACCGCCTCGGGTGTGAATCCATCGTCGATATACGTTTGAATACTTGCTCCCTGATCCCGCTTGCTCATTTTGGAACCGTCCTGATTCAGGATGAGCGGTATGTGGGCATAGACCGGTGACTCCACGCCGAACGCTTGGAAAAGGGCGATGTGCTTCGCCGTGTTGCTGAGGTGATCCTCACCGCGGATGACATGCGTAATGCCCATCTCCAGATCATCCACCACATTGACAAAATGAAAGACAGGCTGGCCGTCACTGCGGATCAGCACGAAGTCTGGATTCTGCTCCTCCCGATCCGTCAATGCACGGACGACATCTCCCACGATCCGGTCGCGGAGGGTTACGGGCGTTCGTGGCATTCGAAAAAGAACGGCTCCCTCTTTGTCGTAGGCATGTCCTCCCGCCTTGAGTTCCTCCACTCGGCGGCGATACAAGGCATGGCGGCAACTCTGAAAATACGGCCCGTAATCGCCCTGAGAAGGGCTAGTGGCATCGCCTGTGAGCGGTCCTTCATCCCAGTTCAATCCAAGCCACCGCAAGCCACGGAGGATCACCTCCACCGCTTCCTGTGAATTCCGATTCTGGTCGGTATCTTCGATCCGCAGTATGAAGGTCCCGCCGGTGTGGCGTGCATAAAGCCAGTTGAAAAGGGCCGTTCGAGCGCCCCCAATATGGAGGTAGCCTGTCGGTGATGGCGCAAAACGTACCCGAACCTTTTTCATGGGCCGCGACGATAGGCAAATGACGACGGTTCCACAAGCGACCGGATTTTCCGATCGCTGGGTTTTCCGGATGAGTCTGCTCTCTACGAATCCGGGGGCGCTTGGGGACGATTCAGGGCGGCGGCCCGTGCCGCCCGAACCTTTTCGGAAGGAACGTATCGACCTACGAATTCCCGGCGAAATTCGCTGAATGTGCCCAGCAAGAGGTGATGGCGGATGTCGCGCATCACTTTCAGGTAAAAATGACTGTTGTGGATGCTGACCAATCGCAGCCCAAGGATTTCATTGACGTTGAGCAAGTGGCGAATGTAAGCGCGGGTATGATTGCGGCAGGCAAAACATTCGCAGCCAGTCTCGATCGGCCCAAAGTCCGCTTTTACCGCACCTCCCTTGATCGCGAAGGTGCCCGCGCTGGTAAACGCTGTTCCGTTACGGGCGACGCGAGTGGGTAACACACAATCGAACATGTCGATTCCTCGGGCAACAAGCTCGACAAGCTGTGCCGGAGTGCCAAGTCCCATTGCGTACCGGGCCTTTCCTGGGGGAAGATGTGGCTCGGTGATCTCCACGGCATGAAACATTTCCGGCTCTGGTTCGCCGACACTGACACCGCCGATGGCATACCCGTCAAAGTTCATCGCCACCAATTCCGCGGCACAGTGCTCCCGGATCGCGGCATGACCGGCGCCTTGCACGATTCCAAATACCAGCTGCCCCGAGGCGCGCGGTTGTTCCTTGCATTCCGAAGCCCAGCGCAGGGTCCGTTTCACGGCGCGTCGCACCTCCTCTACGGGTGAGTCGTGCGCCGGGCATTCATCGAAAACCATCGCAATATCCGATCCCAGAAAACGCTGAATCTCCATGCTTTCTTTTGGCCCTAGAAATATGGGTGACCCATCCAGGTGACTCCGAAACTCGACACCGTGCTCGCGGACCTTCCGGATCTTGCCCAGGCTGAAGACCTGGAACCCGCCGCTGTCCGTGAGAATTGGCCCGGACCAGTTCATGAACCGATGTAGGCCGCCGGCCTGCCGGACGATATCCATCCCCGGCCGAATGCTCAGGTGATAGGTGTTCCCCAGCAGAATCTGCGTCCCCATCTCCAGCAGTTCCCGGTTATCGAGGGCTTTCACACTGGCCTGCGTGCCCACCGGCATGAAGACCGGCGTGTCAATCGTTCCCCGTGTCGTCTGGAGCCGCCCGAGGCGGGCTTTGGATCCAGTATCCGTTTTTAAGAGCTCAAACATGAATGTGCGAAATCGCCCGCGCCAACGATGCCGGGTCGCGGCTCTCGCGAAAAGCAGTTCCGCACGGCGTTTAGGCGTTTCCTCAGCTTTACTGCCAACCAATCGCCGGCTAGTATCCCTCCAATGCGTACCGTCCGGGTCTCCCTTGGGGACCGCTCTTACAACATTCACGTGGGCAATGGGCTCCTACCACGCCTTGGGGAATATTGCCGCCAATCCAAACTCGGTGAGCGGTGTGCCGTCATCACCGACTCCAATGTAGCTCCCCACTACGCCGACAGGACGATCCGCGCCCTACGACAAGGTGGATTCGTGCCCAAAGTCGTCACCATCGTCGCCGGCGAAGGATCAAAATCTCTCAAGGCCGTCGCTGAATGCTACGATCAACTGGCCGCCCATCGCCTCGAACGACGCTCCTTTGTCATCGCCCTCGGAGGTGGCGTGGTCGGCGATCTTGCCGGCTACGTCGCAGCAACCTATTTGCGTGGCATCTCTCTGGTGCAAGTTCCTACCACCCTCCTCTCCCAAGTCGACAGCTCGGTCGGCGGCAAGGTTGGCATCAATCTCAAGTCTGGCAAAAATCTCGTAGGCGCTTTTCACCAACCCAAGGTCGTCATCTGCGACCTCGACACACTCGCCACGCTGCCCACCCGCGAGTACCGCGCTGGATTTGGCGAGGTGATAAAGTATGGACTCATCAAGGACGCCGAACTGTTTTGTCGCCTGGAAAAAGAGCTCGGTGACCTGTTGAATCGGAATCCCTCCAAACTCATCAACGTCGTCGCCCGCTGCTGCGCGATCAAAGCAGAGATTGTTGCTGCGGATGAAATGGAAAACGGTCTCCGAAAGATTCTGAACTTCGGCCACACCATCGGCCATGCCATCGAGACCGTTTTTGGCTACGACAAATACCTGCACGGAGAGGCGATTAGCATCGGTCAAGTCGCCGCCGCCCATCTTTCTGCACGCCTCACCGAACTCGAGCCAAAATCCGTCAGCCGGCTCCGTGAACTCCTCGAGCGCGCAGGCCTGCCAGTTTCCGTAAATTTATCAACCAAACAGCGCGACGCCTTGTTCGATGCCATGCGGCTCGACAAAAAGGTCACTGCGGGCGAAGTAAAATTTGTTCTCGCCTCGCGTATCGGCGAAGTGGTGTGGGATCGAAAAGCGTCCGATGCAGAAATCCGGGGTGCCTTGGATGCGGTAAAACCCGCAGCCTAGTCAGCGCGCTCTTTCGCCGAAATATTCCGTTCTATCCGGTTGCGGACCTGGAGGTAGACCTCGTTGGTCACTCCGGACAACAAAACCCGGGCCTCCTGAAACCGCTTTGCGCGGATCTTCCAGCGGGCGATATGGATCTTCACGCCTTGTTCTTCGACGGGGCCGCCGACGAGCTTCCAGGCATTGGTCCACGACGCGAGGGCCTCATGGATCAATCGGCTCTCGGCCGCCTGCTTCTTTTCCCCGTTTTCTGCCGGGGCGGGTTTTATTCCGTAGTATGTTTGCGCGATGTTACTCGCCAGGATGAAATTGGTAGGATCCAATGCCATCGCGTGAGCGTATAGATCGAGAGCTTTAGCAAAAACTCCCTGTTCATTTGTGTGATATCGCTCCTGTGCATCCTTGCGAAATAGGAAGACGACGGTGCCAAAGGTATGCCAGTACTGGGGTTCCTTCGGATTCAGTTCGATTGCCTTTTCGTAGTAGGGAAATGCTTTCTCGATGGGACCCTGGTGGGCAAAGTGCCCTGCCAGGTTGTTCCATGCGGCGGGATTCAACGGATCCAGCTCCCGCGCCTTCTCCCAATGTTCCACCATGCCGTCCTCGTCTCCCATATCTCCCAGGAAACTGCCGTACGCCAGGTGCGCGGGCGCATTGGTAGGCTCCGTTTTCAAAAACGCCTCATACGCGCTGCGGACTGATCCCAATCGATCGTCGATCCGCCGTTGCAACGTCACCTTCAGGGGTGCTGTTTCGACATTCGTCGGATGATTCGCCTCCTGGTGCCATTTTTCCACGTCTTCGCGAGCCTGGTCGTCGTCGTCCATCAGCTTTTGCAGTACTGCGGACACGGCGATTTTGCGAGGCGTCGGCTCCGCAGTCAATGTTGACCAGCCGGATGCAAACCACAAGGCGGTGGCGATGGCAAAAAGTGTGCGCATGGCGGGAACTTGCATCGGACTTCGCCGAATTTCAACGGTGTTGGAATTGTCGCGAGTTGCCCGGAGTGGTTGACCATTGCAACGGGGCCCGACGCAACTCATCTTCCCTCCGGTTTGTCTGATCGCATGGTGCGATCGGAGAAATCGATTATTGATGAAAATGACCGCTTTTTATTTCGCGTTGGGAATCTCGTGCTAGCAACTGACCGGCGTCGAACCGGCGCCTGTCTCCGCCCCAACACCGCTCGCCCCCACGGCACCGGGGAATTCGCCTCAAGCGCCTTCTGCCCGGCGCCAGCCTCCCACCCGTCCGAGCATGTGGCAGGGCGCCCCCAACCTTACGGAACCACAACGAGCCGCTGTCCGGTCCGCCCGCGAGGAAAATCTAAAGGCGAGCGCGCCGATTCGGGAAAAAATGACCCGTGCCCGGAAATATCTCCAGGAATACCTATTCTTGCCGACGTCCGATTCCGCCGGGATCAAGGCCAAGGTGTCAGAGATCGGACAGCACGAGGCCGAGCTTGCGGAACTTCGCCACCAATTTATTAGGAAGCTGCGACCGGTTCTCAGTACCGAACAATTGGAAAGGCTTCACAATAACTGTGGCGAATGGGCTGAACGTATGGCGGGAGTTCCCCCTAATGGAACCAATGGACCCGTCAACCGCCCTCCCAGGATTCAAACCCTCGGTGCCCCGCCACCCGTTACCCCGCCGGCACCGCCGGCACCCAAACGGCCGTGACCCTGCCGCGGCGAAATCGGCTTTCAGCGCGATTATTCCAGTTCCGTAAGCCGAACTCCCTTCTTCTTACGGCAGGCTTCGACGCTGTGCCGGAGAGACTCTCGCAAACCTGCCGCGCCCCGAACCGCCGAAAGAACGAGCGTCGGGGTTGAAGCGTCGGTCGTGGTTATTTGAATATTTCCCACGCCAAACAGCCGATAAAAAAAGGGTTCGACAATCGTAGCATCCTTAACACGATAGAGTTCCAGTTCATCGGTGCGTTTGGTGAAAATTCCGCGGCGGACGCGAATGCGCTCGGTGGTCAACTCATAGTGGATGGCTTTGACAAGGCCGATTTTTCCCAAACCATAAATGACTGCAACCCCACTCGCGAGGAACGCCCAAGAAGAATATTGGTAACCCGCAAAAATTGAAGCGGCGACGACTGTCAACGAAATGAGTAGCGGGCCAAATACGAGCGCCAGCGACGGCGAACCTTTAAAAAGTGATTGTTCTTCATCCATAATTTAACCTCCCAAATAGAATTATCTCTGTTCCAGCAGCTTGACGGGAAATGACAAGGCGTCAAGAGGCACCCGAGTGTCGAGACGTGCATCAAACTGAGATATGAAATACTGGGAGTTGCACAATGGCGACTCTCCGGGCAAGTTTGAGTGGGTGATTATTCAACCCAACTAATGTGACGTGCGGCTCGCCACTCCCTGTATGATTTTTCTCATTGACCTTCTCAAAACCTGGAGGCCATTGCTTCTCGTAGCATTCGGTTTCCCAGCCTTCGGACAGCTGTATCTGTCGGAATTCTTGGCGCGGAATGATCGCGGCATTCTGGATGAAGACGGGGATCACCCGGACTGGATCGAGATTCTCAACTCGGGCAACAACCCCGCGAATTTGGAGGGATGGTTCCTGACCGACGCGGCCGCAACTCCAACCCGCTGGCGAATTCCCGCCGTCACCGTTGGGGCACACCAGACAATCGTCGTGTTTGCCTCCAACAAGGATCGTGCAATTCGCGGTCGACCGTTGCATACGAATTTCAAACTGGCAGCCGAAGGTGGCCATTTGGCCTTGATCCGCCCCGACGGCAGGACCGTGGAGCACGCTCATTCCGGCTACCTGCGTCAACTGCCCGATATCTCGTACGGACTCTCCGTCGACCGTGTCGTAACGCCGTTAATTGCGCCGAGAGCGACCGCCCGCCTCCGTATACCCACCCTGGCGGACGCTGGACAGGAATGGTGGTTTCCAGAGTTTGAAGATGTGACGTGGGCGTCCGCGGCGCTGCCCGTGGGATATTTCGAACCCGAGCATACCAATGAACTGAGCCAACTCGCGAACTCAATCGCTGACTTCAGTGACCAGCAGGAACACAACGGATGGCAGTACGGCTATTTCAATAAGACGGGCGACGGCGATGGCACCTACAGGGCTCCCGACTTCATTGGCTTCCAGCGAAGCGAAAACCCAGTCGGCCCCTTGAACCACTGGGATGGTGAGTTCTGGCGCTTGGCACTTGCAGGGCCGCCTTTTACCCAGTTGGGCGCCAGCCGCATGCGGCCCAATGGGACCTCTAATGGATCGGAGCATTGGCCGATCCGCCGCTGGAAAAGTCCCATCGCCGGCACCCTACGGGTCGAGATTGATTTTTCAAAGGAAGCGGATGCTGGCACCGGCATGACACTCCGTTTCTACCAGGGAAACTCCCTCCGCTTTACCCAGGCAATTACCGGTGCCGACACGGTCGGGTTCCATACGGTTCTGGACGTTACGGTAGTTCCGGGGGACACCCTCGACTTCGCCGTAACTCCCGTGGGCTTGTTGGCCAAGTCCGACGACACGGGCGATCTCGGCACCTTGGCTGTCCGGATCTTCGCTCTCAGTTCAGTCGAGGGTTTATTAAAGACGGATACGTTCGATGCGATGCGCGGAAAGACGGCCTCAGCCTGGGCGCGCATCCCGTTTGTGGTGACGAATAGCGCCGCATGGCAGCAACTGCTGCTGCGGATCCGCTATGATGATGGTTTCGCGGCCTGGCTAAATGGTGTCGAGGTATTGCACGTAAATGCTCCGGTCGAGCTGTCGTGGGATTCCAGCGCGACTGAATCCAGGAGCGAGCTGGCGGCTCTTCAAGGCCAGACGTTCGATTTGACGTCCCGACGAGGATTGTTGGTGGCTGGCACCAATTGGTTGGCTCTCCAGGGACTCAACCTGGCTTCCACCAATGAAGATTTCCTTCTAGGCGCTGAATTGGATGGTGTGCAGACCGAAATAAATCCGGCGGTCCATCGCTATTTTTTCCCCGCGACACCGGGCGATGTCAACGGGGTCGGAAGCACAAATCTCGGCCCACTCGTTCTCGATCAGAATCATCAACCTTCCCAACCTCAGGTGGGCGAACCCTTGCGGATAACAGCCCGTGTCGAGGGGGCCTTTCAGCCGGTGACCCATGTGACCCTCGTGTGGCGAGTCATGTATTCCGGGAGCGAGAGCCTCGAGATGTTTGACGACGGCCTGCATGACGATGGCGCTGCGGGAGATGGGAAGTATGGCGCAGTTATCCCGGGAGACCGCGCGGCGGCCGGGCAGATGATTCGTTGGCATTTCAGGACCCAGGACGCCAGCGGCAGTACCAACCGATGGCCGCCCTTTCCCGACCGCCTCAAATCCGCCGAATACGAAGGCACGGTTGTCAGCGATGCGTCGTTGACCAATCCGCTTCCTGTTTTGCACTACTTCGTCGAGCGGCCCAGCCTGGCTGATTCCGCCACCACACGCGCGTCGCTTTTCTATGATGGCGTGTTCTACGACAACGTAGGGGTCAGCGTCCATGGCCAGTCGAGTCGTGAGTTTCCGAAGCACAGTTATAACTTCGACATGAATCCCGAACGACGATTCCGGTACGATCCGGCCGAAGATCCCGTGGATGACTTCAACCTTCTGACCACGTATCCCGACAAGGCCAAGGTGCGGAATATTCTCGCATACGGAACCTTTCGGGATTCCGGGTCTCCCTACCATGTGGTACTCCCGTGGCGAGTGCAGCGGAACGGTGCATTTTTTGGGGACTACCACTGGGTTGAAGACGGCTCGGAATCTTTCCTTAAGCGGGTTGGACGCAATCCTTCTGGCGCACTCTATAAGGCCTATTCCGGTGACTTTACCATTGGTTCTGAAAAGAAGACGCGCAAGTGGGAGAATTACGCCGACCTGATCGATCTTCGAAAGGGCTTTGGCACAAATGCTGGCGCGAAGCGACACCCGTACTTAATGGACAACTTTAATATTCCCGCGATGGTCAACTATTTGGCTGCCACAATCATCACCGGGGGCATCGATTGCTGTCACAAGAACTACTATACCTATCGGGATAGTGATGGAACGGGAGAATGGGAATTTATGCCCTGGGACCAGGACCTGACCTTCGGTCGGAACTGGACCGGGACTCTGACCTATTACGATGATAAGATGTATATTGATAACGGATTGAACATAGGGGACAACAATACTTTTATCGCGGCTCTGCTGGCAGACACTCAATTCAAGGGGATGTATTATCGACGGATTCGCACCCTCATGGACGCCCTGATCCAGAACACCAATACACCGCCCGAGCGGCTTCACTTTGAGCGTCAAGTGGCTGAACTATTTCCCTTGCTGGAGGCGGACGCCGCCTTGGACTACGCGAAATGGAAACCCTGGGGCCTGAAGCAGACCTTTAATCAAGCGATTGACATATTGACCAAGACTTATTTGCCAGCTCGCCGCCAATTTATGTATCGCTCGTTCATCACACCGCGTGGACCCGTTCCCGCCGCCCAGGCAGCCAACCCGACCCTACAATTTGGGACCTACGACGTAACACCGGTCTCCGGGGATGCGAATGAGGAATTCCTGGAGCTTAAGAATCCGAACAACGTGTATTTGGACATATCGGATTGGAAGCTCACGGGGGATATTGAGTTCACGCTCGCCGGTGGCACGGTCTTGCCTCCCAACGGAAGCGTCTATTTGGCCCGGAATTCCAAAAGTTTTCGCGCCCGATCCCAGACTCCCCACGGAGGTCAGGGACTGCTGATTCAGGAGGGATATCATGGGCAACTCGCGGCACGGGGCGGCGAAGTTCGGCTCTGGGATCACGACCGTGCGGTCGCTACCTTGACCGTTCCCGCAACCCCCACCCGGGCCCAACAGGCGCTTCGGATCACTGAACTTATGTTCAGGCCGCTCGACAGCCAGCCCGGTGACCCGTTCGCCCCGGAGGATCACCAGTTTATCGAACTCGCCAATGTGGGGTTCGAGGAACTTGACCTGTCACACACCGTCTTCACGGGCGGCATCGCTTTCCGATTCGCCGGCAGTGCCATCACACGCCTCGCCGCCGGAGCCCGAGTCGTGGTCGTCCGAAATGTGTCGGCATTCCGCAAGCGATATGGCGCTGACGTTTCCGTCGCCGGCGAATTCATCGGTCGGCTTGATATAGAGGGAGAGGCGGTGCGACTCGAGGATTTCGGTGAAGTGGTCCTCGAGTTTGTCTATGATGATCATTGGGTTCCGAAGAGCCTTCATGGCGGTTGGTCTTTGGTGGTTGTTAATCCGAATGCCGCCTGGACCGCCTGGAAGAATCGCACCCAATGGACTGTCTCGGCCGGCCCGGGTGGGGCTCCGGGGATTGACGATCTCGCTTACGGAGCCTGGCTCGCGGACAACCTTCCCGGAGCGCTCACGGAGGACGATCTCGCTGCCTACGCAGACCCGGATCACGACGGCCGATCCAATCGCGAGGAATTCCTATTGAACTCCGATCCGATGGATCCTGCGAGCCCCCTCTTTGTACGTCCTGTATCCGACTCGGCGTCGACCGGTCCGCTGATGTTTCGCTTCGACGCGGTGGTGAATAGGGAATATGCCGTGCAGGCCCGCGAGACTCTCTCCAGGGGTGACTGGCTGACGGTGGAGAGAATTTCAGCGGGGCCAGCCCGAGTCGTCAATTTCCAACCCGCCGGTCGGCCCGATGCCACGGTTCGATTCTATCGCGTTGTCGCCGGGCGACGGTAGCCTTTGGCCTCTCTGCAAAACAGCTTGCCGCGGCCAGCCGATTCGGCGTACCTAGCCGGGGTGAACCGCCGCCAATTTCTCGAACGCAGCACCGCTGCGTCATTCGCCCTTGCCTCGGCTCCGTCCTTTGCCGCTGACGTGCGCGACGCCAAGAAACGAGTCGGCCTGATTGGCACCGGCTGGTATGGCAAGATTGATTTGTTGCGCCTGATCCAGATCGCGCCCGTCGAGGTCGTTTCGCTTTGCGACGTGGACAGGAACATGTTGGCAGGGGCGGCCGAAATCGTGGCTTCGCGGCAAAAGTCGGGAAAAAGACCGCGCCTTTATTCCGACTACCGGGTGATGTTGAAAGAGAAGGATCTCGACCTTGTCCTCATCGGCACGCCGGACCACTGGCATGCGTTGACCATGATCGAGGCGGTCAAGTCCGGCGCGGACGTATACTGTCAGAAGCCGGTTGGAGTCGATGTGACCGAATGCCAGGCCATGCTCGCTGCGGCGCGCAAATACAACCGTGTAGTGCAGATTGGCACGCAGCGCCGCAGCACGCCCCATCTCATCGAGGCCCGGGATCGTGTGATCAAGGCCGGGCTTCTCGGCAAAATCTCACACGTCGAGATTTGCTGCTACTACCACATGCGCGCCACGGACAGCTCCCCGGATTCCGCGGCGCCGGAGAACCTGGATTACGAGATGTGGACTGGTCCCGCGCCAATGCGCCCCTTTCATAAGCTCAATCATCCGCGCGGATGGCGGGCGTTCATGGAGTACGGAAACGGCATCGTCGGCGACATGTGTGTCCATATGCTCGACATGACTCGATGGATGCTCGACCTCGGCTGGCCGCTCAGCGTGGCGTCCGTGGGCGGCATCTATATGGACAAGAAAAGTCGGGCCAACATCTCGGACACGCAGACCGCGATTTTCGAGTTTGCGGACATGAATGTCGTATGGACACACCGCTCGTGGGGTGACGCGCCGGATCCGAAGTATCCCTGGGCGGCAATTATCTACGGTGAAAAGGGAGTGTTGAAAGCGGGTGTCAATGGCTATGATTTTTATCCTTCGGGCAAAACGGAATCCACACTCAAGGGCGAGCCGCTCTTCGAGTACGAAAAATATCCGGAGGATAAGATAGAAAAGGATTTGGAGCGTCATGTTGCCTCCGCCGTTCGCTGGCACATGAAGGACTTGCTTGTCGCGATCGAGAAGCGGAGCCGACCGGTGGCGGACATCGAGCAGGGCTACATCTCGTCAACCGCCTGCATCCTCGCGAATCTGTCAGCTCAGCTCGGCCGTTCCTTCAAATGGGATGCGGGCGCGGCTAAAATCGTCGGTGACGACGAGGCTAACAAGTTGCTGACACGCCCGTATCGCGCTCCGTGGGTGCATCCGGTCGCGGACACGGTATAAGGCTCCCTTTGGCTTCTGTTTCATAAGCCAGCGGTTACGTCACATCAAAGTATTTGTCGGTCCTTAACGCCGACTTCGGATGATCTCTTTCGCAACACGTTCGCCGGTGTCCACGGCGCCATTTAGATAGCCTTGAAAATCAATCGAAGTATGTTCCCTGCAGAAGTGAGCGTTGCCTTCCCTCATACCTTCGATCCTGGCAAACTCAGTATATTGCCCCACCTTCCAAAAAGCGTAACTACCCCGTGTCCAGCGATAGCTCGGCCAATAGTCAACCGTGGCGAGACCGTTATATTTCGCCGAGATTCCGGGCAAGGCCGGTTCGAGCTGAGAAAGGACGCGGCTTGCGAGTTGGGGGACGGGCTTGTTGTATGTGAGCCCGTTTGCGCCCCCGGAGAAGTTGACCAGAACTCCGGAACGTCCCCCTTGTGCGCGGGTGGATTCCCAGGTGTTTTGGTAGCCTGTGTCCGAGTAGGTGTCGCCGTTATTGCCAAGAGTATTCCACAACCGGCGGTTGAATTGGAGCTGAAACTTCGAGTTGGTGCCCATGCCGAGTTGTTCGATGGCGATCTCTTTCAGAGGGGAAAATCCGGCGTGGGAATAATCGATCGAATCTCTCAGGATTGAGAATGGAAGGGCAAAAACCACGTGGTCGACCGCTACGTTGGAAGTCGAAGCCCCGGTGCCAAAAGAAAGAACGTGGCGGCCGTCGGATCGTTTCACCACAGCTTGCAGCTCGGCTCCAGTCTCAATCTGTCCCGCGAGTGCGTCTGCCATGCTGGAGACAAGCTGGTCGTTGCCGCCGTGAATGCGGAAGCGTTCGTCGGACTCCCCATAAATGCCCAAGGGTTGCTGGCTCGAGTACCCAAGTAGATAAAGGAGGTTCAAAGCGCTTTGCTCGGAGGTTTCCGCACCAAACTCAATCTTGTACGCCACGTCGAGGAGTTGGCCGAGGGGCGACGCGCGACAGCCTGGGACGATTTCATCGATATATTGGGCGATCGAAAGTTGATCGAGCTGCTGGCCGCGCGTGGTGAAGTGATCGAACCTGGTCGGGTAGTTCGCGGCCAGGAGATCCTTTTGGAGCGTATCGAAAATCTGTGCGAAATCTGCGGACGCCTGCGCGTAGCTGTAGGGTTGACCATTGAAATAATAGAAGGGTTCGGTGCCGCTGGGTTCAGCGGCGAGGAGATCATCCAGCTTCAATCCTAATTCACGGGCGAGATGACGCACCGCGCGATGACCGGTATCGATGAATTCACCTCCACGCTCAACGACTTGGCCCTCGTTGAAAAAATCCTCTGCGGGTGAAGCATCGTCCGCCCAAGCGCGGCGCCGCCTCGTAAACCATCGATTCAATCCCTTTGCTGCGTAGCCGGTAGGCGCAGGTGAGTCCAGCCAATCCGCCGCCGATGATGGCAATTCGAGGCGGGGAACCCCCAGCCACCGCAGGCAGAATTGAGGATCCGAAAATCGCCGCGCCAAAAGCCAGCGCGCCGACCCCGGATGAATTCCCGAGGCATTCGCGCCGGCTCGACCGGCGTTCCTGGTTGGCGGCAAGCACGGCTTCGACCGGCAGGTTACAGACGGAAGCTTGACGGGCGCTGTGGAAAAGCGAACGAACGAACGAACTGAGCGAGAGGGGTTCTTGGCATGGATTGGATCTCGGTTGATGTTCCCACTTGCTCCCACGGCCCTTGAGAAAAGAGAAGAATGAAATCGGAAGGCGGTTCCAGAGTGTCAAATCTCAATAATTGAATGGTGATGCTCCGAGCGGCGTCCAAACCCACCAACTCCTCATTCAACGTGTCACCGATGAAAATATTCCCATTCGCTTGCCCTTTCCGGCCCTTCGCGCAAAAGCTATCGCCTGGATTACTGCCGCGTTTGTGATCAGTCTGTCCGAGCTAACTTCGGCTCCGATTCCGGAGGAACCGGCCACGATCGCAAACGCTGGGATGATTGAGCGAATCGTTGCGTCTCTCTCAGACAACAGCAAATCAAGCTGCAGTTGCAGCGGCAAGTAACACGAGGCGCGCGGAAGATGGGGGCAAGTGGTTGCCGGGCACCCCGACTGGGTTACTGCCGACCCGGGCCGTGGCTTTAGGAGACGAGCTCTGCGAGCGGAGGGTCCGCAGCCCGGTGGTTTTGCATGGTGCGGGATTCGAGGCTTCGGCTTAATTGCGCCGTGCAGTTTCACCGTGTCACCTTGATTGGCCTGGGGCTCCTCGGAGGATCCTTGGGATTGGCTCTTCGTCGACGCTATCCCGAAGCGGTCATCACGGGGGTGGTTCGACGGCCGGAAAGTAAAGTGCAGGCCCTTCAACTGGGAGTTGTGAATGAGGTGACGACAGAAATGGAGACGGCGGTGACGGATGCGGATCTGATTTTTTTGTGCACACCGGTTGGGCAGATGCGGCCGCTGGCGCAGCAGATGCTTGCCCACGTTCGAAGGGAATCGGTGGTGACCGATGTGGGAAGCGCAAAGGCAGACGTGGTACGCGATCTCGATGCGCTATTCGAGACACGCGGCGTCCATTTTGTCGGAGGGCACCCAATGGCCGGGGGAGAGCAGATGGGAATGAGTGCGGCTAGGGTCGATCTGTTTAATGGCGCCATTTGTGTGGTGACGCCCACTGCGCGGAGCAACCGGGAAGCGGTGAACTGCGTTGCCCAGCTCTGGCGTTCATTCGGGAGCCGGGTTTTAGAAATGGATCCGATCCAGCATGATCTGTTGGTGGGGCGATCGAGTCACTTGCCACATATCGCCGCGGCGGCCCTGGCCGGGTTGGTGTTGTCGCCGGGCGCACCGCCCGAGCAGTCGACCCTCTGTGCGAGCGGATTCCGAGATACCACACGTATTGCCAGCGGTTCGCCCGAGATGTGGCGGGACATCCTGCTGGCGAATCGCGGCGCCGTTGCTGGGGCGATTCAGGAATTGATGGATGAACTTGCCCGGGTGCGAATGGCTGTGACGACAGGCGACGGCGACCAATTGGAGGCTTTTTTTACGGCAGCCAAGGAACGTCGGGACCGGTGGTTGTTCCGGCACCCGGTGGACGGTGGATGACCGTTCAGGCCAATTCCCGCACTTCGTTCTTCAACCGAACGCCGCCCATCGGCACCCTCTCCCGTCGTGTTACCGGAGCTAATCGAAATTATTCCGCCCGAGGATTCGGTGGAGGCCGTGATAACGGTGCCTGGTTCAAAAAGCATTACCAACCGCGCGCTGGTGCTCGCCGCGCTGGGGGAAGGGTGTGTCACGTTGGAGGGAGCTCTTTGGAGTGAAGACACGCAGGTGATGGTTGAGTGCCTCGGCCGGCTTGGATTCGACGTGGAGGTGGAGGTGGACTCCGCGGAGTCGGGAAACCGGCAGATACGCGTGCAGGGGCGGGGCGGCCACATTCCGCGGGCGGGGACGGCCGCGATACCGCTGGACTTATTTGTGGGCAATGCGGGCACCGCCGCCCGGTTTCTGTCGGCGATGGTGTGTTTAGGCAAGGGAGTCTACCGATTGCAAGGCGTGCCGAGAATGCACGAGCGTCCACAGGGGGCTCTTTTTTGCGCATTGCGCGAGCTTGGATACGAAATTGAGGCTCCTGGGGACCGACTCCCAGCGGTCATTCATGGCGATGGGCCGTGGCATCCGGGACGCGTTCGAGTAGACATCGGAGAGAGTTCCCAATTCGCGTCTGCATTGCTGTTAAGCGCGCGGACAGCGGGTTGGGATGTTCGCATCGCGGAATCGGGAGACGAGGAGGAAGCCCCGTACGTGCGCATGACCGAACGATTGGTGGACGTATTTCCGCGCCAGGGTGGGCGATTTTTGGTCGAGCCGGATGCGTCGAGTGGAAGTTATTTTTGGGCGGCGGATTGGTTGCTCCGTTCGGGTTCCGGAAGCATATCGGTACGGGATTGGCCGCAGTCTGGGTGGCAGATCGATGCGGAATTTCCCCATTTTATCCCGCTGCCGGACGTGATCTCGCGCGAGTTGCATCTAGGAGACAGCATCATGACGGCCATCATCCTGGGGCCGCTGGTTGGGCGGCCTGTTCGGTTTACCGATCTGGGCCGGCTGCGGGTGCAGGAATGCGAGCGAGTGACGGCGCTGCGGACCGAGTTGGGCAAGTGCGGCGGAGTAGTGCGAGAAGACAGCAACACGCTGTGGATCGAGCCATCGATTTTGCACGGAGCCGAGATCGAAACCTACAACGACCATCGGATTGCGATGTGTTTTGCGACCTTGGGCTTGAAAATTCCCGGAATGAAACTCAGAAATCCAGGGTGCGTCCGGAAGACATTCCCGAATTTTTTTCAGAAACTGGCAGGACCGAGTCCGGGCGGGCTCGGGGTAACGATCCTGGACGCAGCCAGCCGCCGGCTCTCCGGGGAGGAGTTGTTCGCCGGGTGATGCGGAAATCGAAGGCTTCCGCGTCGGGACCGTTGATCCGGACAGAGTCGGATCAGGTCATCGCCATTGATGGTCCGAGCGCGAGCGGCAAGAGCACTCTGGCTCGAATGTTAGCGGTTGAGCTCGGTTGGATATACGTGGACACGGGGGCGATGTACCGTACCTTTGCGTGGTGGTGTGCCGCCCTCGGCCTCGATGTGTCGGATGAACGCGTCGTGGCGGCTGAATTGGCCCGGTGGCACACGCGTCTCCTATGCACGGACGGTCAGGTGCATCTGCTGGTAAACGGATACCTCCCTCAAAACGAAATGCGAACTCAAGCTACAGCGGAAGCCGCTTCGAAAATCGCAGTCCATCCGCGAGTCCGGCGTTGGATGGTGGCGCGTCAGCGGGAATGTGTCCGCTTCGGAGCGCTGGTGATGGAGGGCAGGGACATTGGTACCCGGGTATTCCCGGAAGCGGCGTGGAAGTTTTTTATCGAAGCATCGATGGAAGCACGGCGAGAGCGGCGGGGGGGACCTTCAGCGGGTGGGGATCTTGCGGGACGGGATCATCGGGACAGCCAAAGACGAGGGGATCCCCTCATGCCGGCCCTGGGGGCCATCCGCATCGATAACAGCGCTGAAACGCCCAACCAGACGCTGAAACGTCTGCTGAAGATCGTCCGAGATTCAGGCGGGGAGCTGCGATGACTCCCGGGTTCAATGGAGTCATCCGACAAGTTGTATCCTCCGCACGGATCTGTTGGGTCGCAGGGTTGTGGTTAGGGACGAGTATCGGCATGGCGGATTCTGGAGAAGTTGCAGTGGTGTGGAGTCGGCAGATACCCGAGTCGCGTACTGTGGCGAGGTACTATGCGACGCGGCGGGGTATTCCCGACGCGCAATTGATCGGAATTGATGTCGCGGCGGGTATCACGATTTCTCGGGACGACTATATTCAGCGGATTGAGCGTCCCATCAAGCGGGCCTTGGAAGACCAAGGATTGATGAAATTCGTTTCGACACCGATCGCGGCGACCGCAACCGCTGCGGGCCACATGGCCTACCGATGCGTTGCCTCACGGATTCGATATTTGGTGATGACGTGGGGAATTCCATACCGAATCCTGGATGACCCCACCCGGCTGAACAAGGACTTGGTGATGTCTCCAGTGATGCGCCGTACCGATGCGTGTGTGGACAATGAATTGTGTCTGCTACCGGTTCTGGGTCAGGTCAATCTAACCGGGGCGATGATGAACCGGTTTTGTTACAATGCAACGAACACCGCCGCATTGAATCCGACCAACGGCGTATTAATGGTAACCCGTCTCGATGGACCGTCCCCAGCGATCGCGAAAGGTTTGGTTGACAAGGCAATGCAGGCTGAACGGGACGGTCTCTTTGGACGCGCCTATTTTGATCTGCGAGGGATCGCAAGCGGTGATTACATGCTAGGGGATCAGTTTATGACGAATGGATACCGGATTTGCCGCATGGGCGGATTGGAGTCGGTGATCGACAACCGGCCGGAGGTGTTTCCGGTTTCTTTTCCAATGAGCGATATAGCAGTGTATGCTGGGTGGTATACATCAAATAACGAAGGCGTATTTTCGCGACCGGAGGTTGAATTCCGCCCTGGGGCGATCGCGTATCATCTGCACTCTTATAGTGGGGAAGCCATCCGCAACCCCAATGTCAATTGGGTCGGGCCACTCTTGGAAAGGGGGGTAACAGCGACGATGGGGTGTGTTGCCGAGCCGTTCTTGGCGTTAACGCCGGATGTGGGGGTTTACTTGTCTCGGCTACTCGCCGGATGGACATGGGGTGAGGCCTCCTATTCTTCGATGGAGGGGCTTTCATGGCAGACGATTGTGTTGGGAGATCCGTTGTACCGACCATTCGGGAAGCCGCCGGAGGTAATGGCTCGGGAATTGGAAGAGCGGGGAAATCCGAATTTCGTGTGGGCATTACTCCGTCTCGTCGATCTGCAACTGAATCGTGGGATCGACCCGCAGGCAATGATTGCTGAAATCGAGAAGCGATCGATCACTACCAATAGTTCGGTGCTCCAGGAAAAATTAGCGATGCTGCGCCGAGCCGAATCCAATGATGTGAGGGCCGTGGCGCACCTTGAGCGCGCGGTGTCGCTGGATTGTTCACCCATGCAACTGCTGCGCCTGCTGTTGGAGCTGGGAGATATGCAGGCCGCGTTAGGACGGACGGCGGATGCGTTCAATAGTTATGAACGTGCGATCCGCGATTGTCCTCGTTGGATCGATCAGTTGGATATCCGAAGAAAACAATTGCCGCTTGCTCGAAAGCTGCGAAAACGCATGGAAGTTGAGTTCTACGAGCGCGAAATCAAGCGGCTCGAAAAGAAGTAAGGCGTAGGATCGTCTTTTCGATGGTCGAGAAGAAACGGGAAAGCCAAAGTCTCGGTGGACGCTCGATCTGCATCGTCTCGGGGGGGCTCAATGGTTCATTTTCGGAAAAAATGACTGAGCAGCAGCGCACGTTTCCCGGCTCAATTCCTCGATGCTGCACTTCCGGACACTGGCCGCAACTCGTGCCGTATCCGCAACAAAAGAGGGTTCGCAACGTTTACCCCGGTGAGGCACAGGCGCTAGGAAGGGACAATCCGTTTCGAGCATGAACCGCCCGGAAGGAGCTGCCGCGAGCGCATCCCGAATGTTCTGCCCGTTTTTGAATGTGAGAATTCCTGTAAAACTTATGTATCCACCCATCTCCGCCACCGCCACCACTTCGGCAGGACTGCCTGAGAAACAGTGTAGCACCGATTGCACGCGAGCGGAGTATTCCCTCAATAGAGGCAAAACGGAGATCATGGATTCGCGGGTGTGGATGACGCAGTTCAATCCCACCTCCGAGGCCACCTCGAGCTGCTGCTCGAACAGGCGACGTTGCCGGGCCAGATGCTTCGTGTCGTCGTCGAGTGTCTTCCCAGGCTGCTTGCTTGGCAAATGGTGGAAATCGAGACCGGTCTCCCCAATGGCGACGGCCCTCGGATGCCGGGCCAATTCACGAAGCCTGGGCCGGACATCATCCGGTGCCTCGTCGACATGACATGGATGGACGCCCACAGACGCGAAGACACCAGGGTACCGTTCTGCGATGGCCAGCGCCCGGGCGCTACTCTCGAGATCGGTACCAATGGAAATAATCCGGGTGATTCCCGCGGCGGTGGCCCGCTCAATGATTCCCGGAAGATCCTCGCTAAATTCGGGAAAATCCAAGTGCGCGTGTGTGTCGTAAAATTCGGCCATACGTTCCTCGACGAATGCCGGATTCAGCGCAGACTGGCAACCGTGAATCACCGTGGACATTCGTGGACGCGTCCTGCACGCTCACAGAGATGTCTTCGCTTCCGCGACCTCAAGTGATCTGCACCCACGAAAGTGACCTCGACGGCCTCGTCGCAGGACTGCTGTTGTTGCGCCTTGCCCGGAAATTATTTGCGGGCGACGTGCGCCTTGAGGCGCACCACTATCAGGGGTGGAAGAATCGGCAAATGGTCGAGGAAAGCGCGTGGGTGACCGACTTTTCCTTCGATAGCCGCCTGGATCGCGGCAACTGGCTGGTGGTAGACCACCACGCGACCGAGGCGAAGGCGGAGCACGCGAGCCTGATCCATGACGCGGGTAAGTCTGCTGCGCGCCTTTGCTACGAGCTCTGTGAAGCGGAGGGATTGGGCAATCCGCGTCTAGATCGTCTGGTCCATCTCACCAACGTCGGGGATCTGTTTCTGATCGAGGATGTGGATTTTGCACTCGCCTGCGATTACGCGAGCTTGGTGAAGACCTACGGGTTTTGGCCCCTCCACGCGCTGATCCAGGGCGATCCGGAAAAATTGCTCGACCATCCGTTGCTGGAAGTGATGACCGTGAAACGCCGGATTGAAGATCCGATGGGTTACGATTGGGCTCGGAAACACATCGAGGAACTCAGTCCGCAGGTGGCGCTCGTTCAGACGGTCGTGGGGAACACCAATCTAATTGTCCACCGCTTATTGGAGGAAAAAGCCGTGCCCTACTCAGTTCTGGTGACGTTCTTCCGAAAAGGTAACAACCAGATGGTGGTAAGCTTTCGAAGCCAGAATGGCGAGGCATTAAAGGTGGCGTCGCAATTCCAGGGCGGCGGCCATCCAAACGCTGCTGGGACAACTCTGCCGCAGAGCGTTCGAGATCACGAAGCGGCGGCATTCTACTTGAAGCAGGCGCTCTCGCCCCGTGCGACGCGGGGTGCGGGTTTGAACAGTCTCGAATCCGCCTTCTCGAGTCTCCGGTTGTGAGGTGATCCGAACGATACGGTGTCTTCGGCAGCGGCGGCACCGACACGGGTTTGAAGGATTGATCCGGTGAATCGGGCGGCCAGTGACTTCCCAGGTAATAAGGGCTTTGCGTATCGAGAAAGGAAGGGTCGAGGTGGCCGATGTAAGGCGTGTGGTTACTCACCTTTTCACCGAACACAAGCTTCCCGCGACAGCTTTCCGCGACAGCCTTGCCCTACCCCGACAGCTCGGAAGTGTTTCGAAAGAACAAGGGCGACGCTTGCACGTCGCCCTTTCGTTGAGTTGGTATTGGCAACAAGCACTTACTTCTTCATCGCCATGTTCCACTTCTCCAGGTTCGCGGCCTGTGCCTTGAAAAGGTCGTCCGTCGAGTCGAGCACGTCGATCTTCACGATCTTGTCGCCCTTCTCGATTTTGTTCACGATATCCTGCCCTTTGGTAACTTCGCCGAAGACGCTGTGCTTCCCGTTGAGGTGAGGTGTCGGGACGTGCGTGATGAAAAACTGGCAGCCGTTCGTGCCCGGCCCCGCGTTAGCCATTGAGAAAATGCCCGGCTTCGAGTGCTTCAAACTCGGGTCGAATTCATCGCCAAACTTGTACCCACGGTCGCCCATGCCCGTCCCGGTTGGGTCGCCGCCCTGGATCATAAAGTCCTTGATAACGCGGTGGAACGTGACCCCGTCGTACAGGCCTTTCTTGGCCAGGTTGAGGTAATTCGCGGTGGTCATCGGGACCTTGCTGGCAAAGAGCGTGGCCTCGATGTCACCTTTATTAGTATGGAGGATGATGCGGATGTCTTTCACAGGGGAGGTGTCTGCGGCGTTGAGGGTTATCGGCATCGCGGCGAGCGCCACTGCGCCGATGACGTGGTTGATGAATTCGGAGCGTTTCATATGAATGAGTTGCGAAAATAGGGAGCGTCCGCGGGCTTGTCCACTCCTCTTCTCGCACCCAGATCCCCTCGTAGCCGATGGAGTAATGGACGTACGAGAAAGGAACCGTACGGAACGGTGTCCAAGATGACGCAGAGAAAGGGACGAGGGGGTGTAAAAGTCTTTCTGTAAATTGCTCTGCAATCGTTTCGTTCAGCCCGCATCAGGCGGACGGCGGAGCGGTGGCGAGCCGAGCGAGCCGAGCGCAGCCGTCCGCCTGAGGCGGGCTGTGGCGCTCAGGTCTGGCAGAGGGCGGG
>SIBK01000054.1 GCA_009695205.1 Pedosphaera sp.
GTCAATGGTATGACAGCCACCGGTTCTTCGGCCCACACTGGATCGCCATCCCGACGTTGTTCTGCTTCTGTCTATTACAGGCACAAGTCGGCCTCATTCGCCGCAGCCCGTGGATGGTCAACCTCGCCATCGTCTTTATCGGTCTTCACATCATCACTGCCTACGTCGAACTGTTCGGCTCGATGCAAACCACCGGCCTGATGTTCGTCGTCGGCGGCGTGTTGCTCATCGCCCTGGCCATCTATCTCGAACGAAAACGCCGCTCCTTGCTCAAGCGCATGAGCGGGCCTCCGACCGGAACCTCAATTGAATTTGCGGCATGAAAACTCAAATCCTCATTGCCGTCATCGCCCTGCAAACTGCCTGGGTGGTGGGTACCGTCGCCATTCAGGAGGTTCGACTGCATCGCGGCACCTTGGTTCTGCTCGAAACCGTGCCCGTGGACCCCCGGGATTTGCTGCGCGGCGACTATGTCATTCTTCGTTACAAAATCAGCACGCTGTCGGGATCGTTGTTTGCCGGTGGTTTAACCAATGAGGCTCCCGCCGGCACGTCGATCTATGTGAAATTGGAGAAGCGAGGCGCCTTTCATGAGGCACAGGAGGCGTCATTAACGCCACTGACCGGAGACGCCCAGCACCCGGTATTGCATGGCAACGTTGCCAGTCGGTCGAGGTGGGATACTGGAAACAACACCAACCGCCTCGCGCTCGTGGACTACGGTCTCGAACGTTTCTATGTCCGCGAAGGAACCGGCAACCCGCGCGGCAAATTGACAACGGAAGTTGCCGTTCCAGCGTCCGGCAAGGGTGTCATCCACCAAGTCTTTCTCGATGGAAAACCGTATGCCGAGGCGATGAAAAACGAGGCCCGCTAGCCCAAAACTAGCCTCAGAAGTCCGGAGCCTCCGCCAGGGCTGCTTCTCGCGGTGGTGGGGTTTACCCGGAGACTTCCGTCCGAAAAACAGCGCTTGAACAGCATCTCCGCATCGATGCTCCGAATTTCCAGGGGCCTCAATTGGAAAATTTCTCAAGACCTCTCCGCGGTCCCCCGCTACCGTGCCGCGCATGTCTGCTGGCTTCCCGAAACCGATTAACGCTTTCACGCGGCTTTGTGCCGTGTTTGGACGGCCGATCCGGCATTCGGCGTCGCCGGCCATGCAGAACGCAGGCATGGCCGCGCTGGGCTTGAATTGGCGCTATCTCGCCTGTGACGTGGCTCCAGAGGATCTGCCGGCTGCCATCGCTGGAGCACGAGCGATGCATTTTCTTGGCCTAAATCTTACCGTTCCCCACAAGTTGCTGGCGGTGTCGCTGGTGGATGAGCTCGACCTCTCGGCCGAAACGTGGGGAGCCGTGAACACGATCCGGTTTGAAGGGGAAGATTCCGACGGAAACTGGCGTCCCCTTGCAGAACTCTCGGAGCTGCGGGGGCCTGTTCGAAGTCGCGGTTTTAACACGGACGCCGACGCCATCGTGCGATCGCTTTCCGAGGATCTCGCCATTGAACCTCGGGGCGCGCGCGTGCTCCTGCTCGGAGCAGGTGGTGCCGGGCGAACCGCCGCACTGCGACTGGCTGATGAAGGTGTTTGCGCCTTGTGGCTCATTAATCGCACCGAAGATAAAGCACGCGAACTGGCAGTTGAAGTGGCGGGTCGTTTCCCGGCAGTCGAGGTTCAGGTCGGTTACCCCGACTCCGCAGTTGAGATCGTTTTGAACGCCACTTCGTTGGGACTCAAGGCAGAGGATGCACTACCGCTTGATATCGGACGTTTCCCCTTAAATCGAGCTGATGTGGTTTTCGATATGATTTACCGGCCGGCTGAAACCCCTCTACTGCATGCCGCCAAGCGGGCTGGATGCCGCACGGCCAACGGCTTGGGGATGTTGCTGTACCAGGGAGCCGCCGCGCTCGAATTGTGGTCGGGTTGCCCAGCTCCCGTAGAAGTCATGCGCACCGCTTTGCAACACGAAATCTACGGACCGAAACCCGCCTCCGCGCCTGACGCTCCATGAACCCCATGAACCACCCTCGAGCTCTCTGCAACTCAGCCAAGCATTGCTCAACACTCCTCTGATCCATGCCAGACTGGGTTTTCGATTTCAGCTTGAGCTTGTTTGGGATGCCGTTCCATTTTTGGACCGCCGTTTTTTTCGTACTCGGCAGTCTCGTCGGGAGCTTTCTTAATGTTTGCATCTACCGGATGCCCCGGAATGAAAGTGTCTATTCTCCACCGTCGCATTGTCCCCATTGCGGGTACCAGATCCCGATGTGGCTCAACGTCCCTGTCATCACCTGGCTGTGGCTGCGTGGAAAATGCGCGAATTGCCGGTCTCCCATTTCGGTTCGTTACCTGCTCATCGAATTACTCACCGCGATCACCTTCGCCGGAACCTGGCTTTATTTCGGACATCAATCGCCAGTCGTACCCTGGGCTATCATCGTGTTGCTGGCAGTGTTCATTGGATCCAGCGCCATCGATTTCGAGCATCTGATCATACCCGACGAATTTACCCTCGGTGGAACCATTGCCGGGTTCCTGTTGTCCGCGGCTGTTCCCGCCCTGCAAGGGTGCAGCACTTCGGTCGAAGCGCTGAAACGCAGTGCCATTGGAATCGCGGCAGGCGTGGCGTTGGTCTATGCCGTGGTGCGCTTCGGCAAATTGCTTTTCGGTCGCGAACGGGTCCAGATACCGCCGGGTTCGAAGGTGATTTTCCACGAAGAGGGTATCGCGCTGCCGGACAAGGCGATGCCGTTTTGCGATATTTTTTACCGCATGTCGGATACAATCGCCTTGACAGCCCACACGCTCGAATTGCCGGACCGCTGCTACCGCAATGTCGAGGTCCGGCTTCGTATTGAAAGACTGATGATTGCCGATGAGATCCTGAATCCCGAGGACGTTCCGTACATGGAGGCCGTCTGCGATCAGGTGATCCTTCCGCGCGAGGCGATGGGATTTGGGGATGTCAAATTCATGGCCGCGATTGGCGCTTTCCTGGGTTGGCAAGCCGTCGTATTTTCGTTCGGCGTCAGTGCACTGATGGCCGCCGGAATCGGCGTGGGCCTAATCGCAATCGGTCGAAGGGATTGGTCCAGTCGACTTCCGTTCGGACCGTATATCGCCGCGGCGGCCACGGTTTGGATTTTTGGTGGCAGCCGTCTCTGGCAGTGGTATTGGGACCGTCTGCGAGGCGGATGAAGCCGGACCACCGCCAGTTCGCGGACCGCCATCATTCGACGGGAGCCAGAATGGCACTCGCCGTCGACTCGGTCGCAAACGGCGATTAGCCCGAATGACCGCATCTAATAACGGCAGGGTTGCGAGATCCTTGGGCCGTCCGGCCGCCCATTTTGAGCGACGAATTCTTGCGAGTGGCAAAACCTTGACGCGGGTCCCGAGCCAACGAACGTCCAGCGCCTTTTCGTATTCCGTTTTGAAGGATCTCAAACCCGCCGGTTCGTAGACGAAATCGACTTCCGTATCATCGTCCAAGAGAATTTTCGTATTCGAAATGGAGCGAAATCCTGCCCGAAGACACACACGAAGGACACTCATGTACTTCCGCGGTGGAAGGTCAACCCACAAATCTGTATCCAAGGTTGTGGCCGGAACGCCCTGCAAGATCGCTCCCACCATCCCGATCACAATAAAACGAATCTTTTCCGCGCGGAACGCCTTAACAAGCCGAGCGAGCGGAGGAAGTTTACGTGTCGCTGCCAGCGTTGGTCGGGTGTGGCGGCGAGGCTTCGGGCGATCTGAATCTGCTCGTCGTCGCTCAAATCGCGCATGCCGCGCAACCGTTCGCGAATGAGAGATTCTTTTTTTTTCACCGCAGCCAAGCTTAGACCCTGCTCTCTCAATTGTCGACCCTGGTTCTCCACCTCGGGACTGAAACCGGGGATTTCCTCCCAGCACAGCGTCACCACCACGCCGCATTCACGTCCACCTTGTTTCCCGAATCTCCGGGGTCGTAGTCCTTCGGGAACTTGAATAACGCGACATGGCCATCTCCGTACGCCATGTTCCAGCCGCGCTGACCCTTATTGTTATGCCAGACGCTTCGGACGGATGCGGCGCCAGCCACCACTCCATCTCCCGAATCGCGGCTCGCCATCCAGGGCCAATCGCCTTGAATGATCTTCGTCGACGCCCGTTGAGCGATTTCAGACAACTTGATCGGCTTCGAGTCGCCGGGCGTGGTCGGGCCGGTCAGGTTGCCCGTAATGTGTTTGACGCCAAACCAGTCCACGGACCACATGACCAGATAGCTGTTGCCCCAGGCCATGTAGCAACCGCGTTTAGATTCGTTGGGCCAGTAACTGTCGCCCTTGTCGGAAGGACACCGAAACGCATCGGGTGCCGAGACATAACTATTCAGCGGGCGATTGGTCTCCCAGGCATTGCCATCGTGGACGATCGAAACCTTGGTCTTCACTTCCCCCGATTTTAGGGGAATACCGAATTTCGATGACCAAATCTCACCGCCGCCCGTGCCCCAGTCACCGTGCGCCGGCATTGAATCGCGGTTATCCTCGGCGTACATGTGATACCCGAGGTGCTGCTGCTTCTGGTTGCTGATGCACCGGATCGCGCTTGCCTTGACCTTCGCCTTCGCGAGCGCGGGCAGAAGCATTCCGGCAAGAATCGCGATGATTGCGATTACCACCAGGAGTTCGATAAGAGTGAATCCGGCCCGTACCCGTGCAGTTTTCATTTTTAAGCGGAGTATGGTCTGTGTCAGAGAAACCGCCCGCACCTTGCACGCGCATGGCAGTTTGGCAAGCAATCTCATTGGCCGCGTCCGGGTTGGTATACGTGACAAATCGGTAAATCGGGAGCACTGCGAATTGGGAACACCCACGGCATCAGGATGCACTCTCAGCCATTAATCCCTGGTAAATCCGATGGTTTCCCGCGGTCATTTGAGCAATACTGAATTGCTCCCTAACCAGCGCTCGGCCGTTTTTGCCCATCCTTCGGCGAAGGTCCCCATCCACAATTAGCCGATCCATGGCACGCTGTAACGCTTTGCTGTTACCCGAAGGAACGAGAAGGCCGTTGTGCTCGTGCTGAACAACTTCCGGTATGCCTCCCGCATTGGAGGCAATGATCGGCACTTCGCATGCGGCCGCTTGCAGCAAGGATACGCCAAGGCCCTCTATCAAGGCGGGGTGAACGACCAAGTCTAAACACGGCAGGATGCGGTCCATATCCGAGCGAAAGCCCGCAAAGATTACGCTCTCGTCTAGCGACAATCGCGCAACCTGACTACGCAATTGCGTTTCAATTGGGCCTTTGCCACAAATCAACACCCGAAGTTTCGGGTGGCTCTTAACGAGGTCCGGTAACGCATCAAATAAAAACCGATGCCCCTTGCGATCAATCAATTGCGCGATGATGCCGACAACCACATTGCCTGAAGGCAGTCCAAACTCCTCGTTGAGCCACGCGCGATCTCCACCCGGATGATAATGATCGGTGTCGGTGGCGCTATGGACGCAAGTGACTTTGCCGGGCCCAAGCCCTTGGTTCAACAAAACATCACGTATCCCGTTCGATATTGCCGCGATGTGATCATACATTCTATATTTCACCGCAACCCAGCTTCGTGCCTCCGAGTTATCGACTCGTCGCGTCAATAATGTTGGAATATTGCACAGCCGGCCAGCGATGCCACCCCAAATATCTGCTCCACGCCGACTATGGAGATGCAGAATATTCGGCCGTTCTTGCTGCAACACTCTCTTGAGTCTGAATACAAACCCAACATCCAAATCACCGCTCATGGGCATGGGTACGATTCGGTGCGCACAGTCTTGCGCCGCATGGGCGATCGCACTCCCTGGAGGGCACACCAACACACTTTGCACGTTTGGATATTGTTTGCGAAGACCGCGCAATAAATAGACGACTTGCAATGCGCCTCCGTAGAGATGACGACCCGTCTCGACGTGGACGATTTTCATAGAACGCTCATCATTTTTTGCAGCGTGAGCAGCGCGCGGTCCGGTGTGAGTTGCGCCATGCAAGTAAACGCCCCTGCGCAAATGGGGCGACGACGGCACGGTGCGCACGGGAGGGCCTCGAACAGCACGGTCGCATTGGCGCGCGCCGTGTTGTCGTATGGGCGCGTTGAGCCGAAGAGTGCGACGGTAGGGATGCCATGTGCAATGCCCATATGCGTTAGGCCAGTGTCCAGACCTAAGAGTCCACTGGCCTGAGAAATTAGAGCAACGGTTTGCGGCAATGTTGTTTTGCCAGCCAAATTGTGAACAAACGGCATTCCTTGATGCAGTCGAGCCGCGTGATCTTTGTCACCCGGTCCGCCCAGCATGACAATTGGCATTGTGTGCGCGCGCTGCATTTGTTGTGAGAATCCAATCCAATACGCATCAAACCAATGCTTCTGCGGGCGCGTGGTAAACGGACAAATCACGATGAAGGGTGAACGAATGCCCAGTTTCCGCAAGAGCGCGCCAGCCTCTAGTTTTGCCTTTTCGGTTGCGGGCACGCTCATGGGGAAATCACGAACCTCAAAGCCCATTTCATTGGCCAAGCGCAGGTATTCAGATCCGATTCGGGACGTGAGCTCGCCGCGTTGTATTACTCGGGTCATTAAGTGCCGACTGCCTTCTGAGGAACGCAATCCGATGCGTTCAGGAGCGCCACTTAGGTATGTCCAAATGCCGCTCTTGAACAGGCCCTGCAAATCGAATGCAATATCAAATCGTTCCGCGCGCAACATCCTCACGAACGAAACAATCTCTCTGCAGAGTTTCACCAAACGTCCCGCTGTGAGTAGCTTAAGCCATTCGTTGCGCGGCCAACGTATGACCCGGTCTAAGAGCGGGTGCCCATCCAATAATGGAGCTGCCACGGGTTCGATCAACCATGCTATTCGTGCACCGGGATACGTATTTCGCAGGGCCGGCAGTATAGCCGACGCCATGACGACGTCGCCAATGGCGCTTAGCCGAATAATGAGAATGCTCTTCAAGCCGGGTCCAATCGTTGCTCACTCAACTCCATTCCCAACACGTGTCCTACAGGACCGATCTCATTGCTGAAAGAGTCACGGACTGTCTGAAGGCACATACCTCTCCACGGGTGTGGATATTCTTCCACGCGAACTTTTGTGACCTTCATCCCAGATCAGCGGGATGGCCCGATTGGAGTGGGTGACGAATAGTGCCCCGCATTTCCCGCGGCGTCCATAAGTCTGGCGCGCAAGCGATAAACATGGCCCGGCATCAAAACCCCAGCGGGCAGCTCGATTGATGCGCTTCCGTTGGTTACCCATACGGGCACCACTTCGTATTCACGCGGGCCTTGGGTGCCGGTTGCCGGCGACGTAACGTCACCCAAATGCCACTGAACGCTCCCGCCGGACGGAACGTCTGCCTGGAATTGCCGCGCACCGCTCCCCGCGACAATTTTGGGCACGGCGGGAATGGATTGTTTTGCCAGCAACGTTCGATCAATCCATCGGGATCTTTCGCTCAAATAAGATTTTAGCATCTGGATCATGCCCGCGAAATCGTGGCTTGGAGAATTTTCATAGAACGCGCCAGGAGTGGCTTGGTGAGGCATGACAAAACGGGACGAAAGTATCGGATGATGGTCCCAGAGTCGGCGGTCTGCCTCGGTCGGAGAAGGCTCGCCGGGGGGAGCGCCGATGATGCCGGCCAACTCGTCCAGCAGGGCGTTCGCCTGGTCCGCATTCACAAGGAGGTCGCGGAGCTCGCGAAGGCGGTTCCGATAGCCTTGCAACGACGTCGGAGATTGAAGCGCTCCGGCGGCGAGAAAGGGATCATTTCCCCACCCATACATGTGTTCCCCCCAGGTGAGATCAACGTCCCAGGGTATCGTTCTCCACAGCCGAGTTTCTGGATGACGGTAGAAAAAATAATTTTTCCCAGCGTCCAGATCATAGTGATGAGCACTCTCGACAATGGATCGGTAACTATAGTAATCGGGCTGATCGATAATACGTGCCGGGCTCACGACTCCCGGCGACCGAAGGCTTCGGATGAATGCGGACGCCTCGTTGAGTGTAGCGCCCTTCGGTGAAAGATGACTTCCATCGGGCTGCATTCCTTCGATCTTGAAAACGCTGGCGTCGGGGAGCCCATGCGCTGAAGAAAAATCTTCGTCCACATTTTCAACGGCAAGATATAAGCCCCAATAGTCGCCCCGATACTGATCGGTCGAAGCCTCGGCGGGATCGGTTACCATCCTCAACTGGACCCAATGTGTCCGCGGTGCGGCCACTCCGGCCAGGTTAAACATCCGGTACGTGGCCGCCTCCACTACGCCATGCTCGCCCCGGTACCCAAAACTTCCCTGTTGAAAGCAGGCTCCGAGATTGAGCTTGCTCCATTTCGCCGGATACGGTCGCGCGAAATCATCGCGGGCCGCCAGGTGATGGCCTTTGGCAAAATCGAACTTCCACATGTTTTTTCCCATCGCGTAACGCCAAATCCCGCCGCGCGCTCGGAATCGCACATGATCATAGACAATTCCATCCACAACCATCGTTCCAGTGTATCGGTACTCATGGCGGTCATTTCCCCAGCCCATTCGATTGGATGGTTTCCATGTCACCGCTTCCACCGCAGCACGGTCTGCAATGAACTGATAGGACGGCACTCGTCGCATTACCTCGGCCGGAAAGGTGATCGGAGTTCGTTCGGACCCGCTTCCGTTCGGTTTGATGGCGCCACTCCAGGCAGGGACGCCGTCGTAGACGTAATACGCGAAATTGGGGACAGAGTGAGCGGATGCCGGCAGAAGGGGTTTTCTATCCTTTGTGTCAAGCAATCGGTACCGAATTAGCCGACGATGTTTCTGCACAGACTCCGGAACCTTCGCCCTCAGCGTTTTTGCGCGGGTTGGATCTGCGGTTAGGGACAGCGCAATCCAGTTTTTTTCAAACGTGGCATCAGAACGGGCAACATAGTGGCCGGGTTCGACCACTTGATACTCGAGCAGAGGTGGTCTCGCGGTATCCACATCCTCACCCGTCACGGCGAACGTCACCGCTTCGTCGCTTTTCGGTTGCTGTGGATCGTGGCGGATCCTCAATCCCGCGGCCGCGCTCACCGCTGCGGCAGCCAGCCATATGCAGGTCCATGAAAATAGCGACCGTAGACCGCGACAAACCTGCTGCTGCAATAAACTCGTTCCGGGCGTCCTCAAGTGGCTCATGGATTCTTCTTAGGGGCGGGTGTTTGAATCTGCCGGGCGAACACCTGCTCCGCGCGCGCCTGATAAACGGCGAACGCCTTGTCACCGAGCAACGTCCGAAGCTTTTGTTCGAGCAGATCCCCCTGTTTGGCTGTTTCCTCCACCAGCAGCCCGGATTTGGCCCTCTCGATGAATTCCACCGCTTCGCGTGTGATTTCATAAGTCTCCTCCATTTTCTCCGGTCCCAACTGAAAGCGTTGATCTATCTTTTCGACCAACTGCCACTTAGGGTCGCGGAATTTCTGGTAGGCAGCATAGCGCTCAGGGCCCAGTTCTTGCCGCACAGATTCCTGCAATTCTTTTTCCTTCTCGGTATTGGATGCTGCGTCAAACTTCTCCACTTGATTCGCCAGCAACGTGCCGCCATAAGACTCCTCAACTTCGCGATGCATTTTATATAGGGATCGAAATTCCTCCTCCGTCGGCTGGAATCCTGCCAATTCTTTTCCCAGCCGCGCGGCAACCGTGGATCTCCGGATCTCGTAATCCTCCAGCTCCCGGCCTTCGAGGACTCGCCCCGTCATTTCCTGTCGTTGCTGATTCAACTTCTTATAGTCCTCTACATACTCCGGTGTGCGGACGGAATTATGGCGGTCTCTCAACTCATCCGAAGCGAGCCAATACCCCTCTTGGATTTCCCGGACCTGCTCCCGCTTGGCCGGAGGGAGCGAATCCAAGGCCGCTTCATACCGCTCATAACTCCGCGAATGCCACGTCTTTAATGCCGGCAACGGCAGCTCAATTCCTAGCAGTTCCTTCACCAGCGCCGCCTTTTCGCGCTCCACCTCTCGCAGGCGCTTGCGTCTCTCATAGTCCTGGCGCTGAAGAGCCGTTAACACCTGCTGCCCAACACCTTTTCCAACAGGCAACAGCGACTGCTTCAAGGGCTCCTCCCGTGGGGCAAATAGCTTGTTAATGTCCGCTGTGACGATATCCCGAATTGTGGGTTCCGGACACTGGATGCGTCGAAGATTCAGGATGTAGCGCTTGAAGTCATTGGTTTCGACCAAAGACCAGTCGAAATGGATTCTCGCAGAAAAAGGGTTCACCGCCCCGCCCGACGCGGTGGGCTGGGCGGACTCTGCCAGATCTGCCGGGGGTGCCGTGCCCACCGGCCTATCCGTGGCAGATACCGCATGGGTGTCCGGAAGCTTCGGGCCGACCGCCCGCCAAACTGTCGCCACGGCCAGGAGACTTGCCGTTGTCGCCAATAAGAGAGTGAGAGGATTTCGGTTCATGGAGACTTTTTCGGATTGCCCCGAGGTGCGAGGCGGGGCAATTGAGGTTGGAGCTTCGCGAACACCTCATCGCCAAAGGTCTGGCGAAGCCGGTTTTGCAACGAAGCCTCAACCTGCCTCAACTCCGCATTCCGCTGCTCGGTTGAGAGATTCGGATCCTGCTGCTGCCGTTGCCGAAGTTGGGCTATCTGCCCCCGGGTATCGTTGATCATTTGGTAGCCCTCAATCGCGGTTTCCAGAGGCAATCCCGCGCCCTTTGCTATTTCTGCCATGCTCCGAAAGGTGGAGTCCTGAGCTCTCTGATACTCGGTGTAACGCTGTTCTCCCAAGACGGTCTTCAACTCCTGCTCTCGAGTGAGAACGGCAGCCTGGCGGTTGCGATCCAATTCCGATGTGTCTCCGAGCACTCGCCCGGTGAATTCGAATTCATCGTCATAGGTCTGGTGAATCTTGGCGACCGCCCGAAACTCCGAATCGTTGGGCTCGAATCCGGTGGGTAGCCAGTTGCGCAAACCTGCTGCGGTGCTCGACGAGGCAGTTTCCAGATTCTCGATTTCCTGCGGCGTCAGCAGCCGGGCCAAAGAATCCCGACGGTCCCGCCGCAACTGACGTAGCTCTTCCAAATCTTCAGAGAACAATAATTCATCGGTCCTCCGCTTCAACTGCGCGGTCTTCTGCCAAAATTGCTCCTGAATTTCACGAACCGGTCCTCGCCGCTCCTCCGGAAGTTGGGCCAGTACCTCTTCGAAACGGTCGTGTAGAGTGACCGATACTATCGGAGGTAAGTCAACGGACACCACGATTCCCAAAAGGTCCTGTAGCAATGCCTGTCGTTCCAGACGAAGCTGGCGCAGTTGGATTCGTTGGCCAAGCTTTCCGGATTCCTCCCTTGCCACATTCTCCCAGGGTAACGAATTGTCCGACCGTAACCGAAGCGCTGCCTCCTTGCCTCGATAGATCCGGTCCACCTCCGCAATGATGATGTCTTGTACCGTTTCCTCCGGGCAGTTCACCCCGCGAAGATTCGCAATGTATCGGCGGAGATCTTGTGACCCTAGCTGCCGCCAGGTAAACATGCTCTCCGGTGTCTTGTTGCCCAATGTGGAATTCGATTTTTTGGGACCGGTCGACGTGACCGCAGGAGCGCTTCCCAAACTGTTTGATGCGACGTCGTCGGGTGAGGCCGAACGTTCCGGCTGCGGTCGCCACCAAAGCCAGATGGCTGCCACCGCCAGCAGGGCATTCAGCGCCACCAGCGACAGGATCGCTCGACCCGATCGGGTAGGCGAGGAATGCCGTTGCCCGGATTTGATATTGTAGCTCATCTGTAACCGCTTAACTTGGACCGAGTAACCCCTAAAATGGTTCAACTCGCAAGTACTCACCGAATCCTGATCGGAAAGGGTTAGTGAGTCCTCTCCCCTGCGGGTATTCTGTAATCGGACCCCTTCGTCCCCATTCTTTCCCAGGCGCTCAGGGATCGCCCGGGCAATCTGCGAACCATACCATTCTGCCAAGTGCTAACTGCGGGTCACTCTCGCCTCTCCCGGTGATTCTCATCATCGAACGTCGAGCCGAAACCATCCGTCCAACCCACCCGGTGGACTGAGTCCGTGCGACCACAATTTTCGCCAGCCCGGCGAGGTTTCCACGTGGTTGGTGAAGGCGGTTTGTCCCGATTCACCTCGGACACTGACCTTGAACCAGTGGGGGGTCCCTGACTGAATCGTCTCCGGCACTTTTAGCGTCACCGAGGCTTCCCGTTCCGTTCCGATTTCTTCGGGATCAACGGCCGCGAGAATCCCCTCCACCGCCAGCTTTAGACGGCCTTTGTAATCTCCCGACTGAATCTTGAGCTTCATAACCACCGCTTTGCCCGGTGGACCCACGAGATACTGCGTGTCTGAGGTCACGACCACCGGAGAACCCCACCGCCATTCCAATTCATATCGATGATTCGGACCGCCTCCGCCGTTAAGTTCGAGCACTTCCAGCGACATCGGTTCATCTGACTTCAGCAAACGCGTCAACCGGCCTTCATCACCCTCCGTCAGCCCGTTCTCCGCGACGATCTTTCCGGCCGAGTTCCGCCATCGCAACCGCAATTCGGCAGGCGAGCCCAGACTCCGCGTCCGCCCCGACACCGTGACCCAACCGGCCGTCCCCGACGTCAACTGGTAGCAATCGCGGTCGCCCGGTTCAGAAAATCTCCCCCGAACTCCGCTTGGAATCATCGGGATTACCTGTGCCTCTGCCACGCTATTATTGGGTTCTGTTTCTTCCAAGACCGGTTGCTCTGGGCGGCAACATTCCGGCAGCCACCAGTACTCCAGACCTTCCCAATTCTCGTGAGCCACGCGCACCCGATAGCGATGGTCCTCTCCTCCGCCCCAAGCGGAATCGCGTACTTCCAAGAGAAAATCCCCCGTTTCAATTGCGGTCAACCGGGACCTCACATCCCCGCCCAATCCCGGCGTGTCCTCCACAAACGTCACCGGACGCCCCCGCGGATTGTACAGCCTCACGAAGGGATCTGCCGGCGAATTAACCCGGCGGGCAATCACTTCAATCACCCACTCCTGCCCGGCTAGCATCGGGATTCGATACCAATCGGACATCAGGGCTGTGAATCGGGCATCGACGGCAATCGGCCCAACCAGCGCCTGGGGATTCGTTCGCACCGTCCGCTCCACCGCCGCCGTAACCGTCGGAATCCAATCAAATCCCACCACACGCTCCTCCAGACGACCGTTGCCCCCCTCTGCCGACCACAAACCCATGGCCGCCTGACCTCTCAAGTTCGGAATGACTTGGAACGTCATAGCGTTGCTGGTCGCCCGTCCCACCGCGGAGATCTGTGCAGGAAACGAGGTCCAAAGTCCGGTCAGATTTTCGACATTTTTGCCACGGACCACAACGGTGACAGGAGTCGAAGGAAACAGAATCCACGGCTCCAGAGCACTCACCACAGGAGCAACGTCGGCGGCCCGGGAGAATTCTATAGCCACGAGATCCACCAGCAACAGGCCCAGCACGGCCGGGATACGCAGAGCCAACCGTCCCAAGCCTCTTCGCACAATCATGCAAGAACTCCCGCGATCGGCTGTCCTTCGGCAATCGGGATCGGCCGGTTCTGGGCATTCATCACTTCGGCGTGGGGATTGATCCCGAGCAAATGAAACATCGTCGCCGCCAGGTCGTCAGGTCTAACCGCATCGCGCTCCGGATACGCCCCATTCCGATCCGAGGCGCCGTGGACATAGCCGCGTTTCACACCGCCCCCAGCAAGGAGCACCGTATAACAAGACGGCCAATGATCGCGGCTGACGTTGGCATTAATTTTCGGTGTCCGTCCAAATTCGCCCATCCAAACAACGAGGGTCGACTCCAGGAGACCCCGTTCGTCGAGATCCGTGAGGAGCGTCGGCAAGGTCTGGTCGGTGATGGGCAGATGCCGCTGTTCAATGATCGGGAACATGCGGGTGTTGTTGAATCCATGCGTGTCCCAACCGCCATCCGTCGTCGTCTGCCCCCCGATGCTCGCATCAAAATACACGCTGACAAATCGCACCCCCGATTCGACCAGGCGCCGCGCCAGCAGACAGCCCTGACCGTAGGTGCTACGTCCGTACGAATCCCTCACTCTGTCGGACTCCGCCCCCAAGTTGAACGCGTCCCGCAGCCGGGTGCTGTGCAACATCGCAAGGGCTTTGTCATAGTAGGTATCCAGACCCTTGGCCGCCGCAGCCGTATCCAGCATCCTGCTTTGCGCATCAATTGCCTTCTGTAACTCGCGCCGCGCAGCAAGCCGCTCAATCGTCATTCCCGCTGGTAAACTCAATTCAGGAAGTGAAAAATCTGTCGCGTTTGGATCGCGGATGATCAACAGCGGATCGTGAATCTTTCCCAGAAAGCTTGCATGTTGGCCGGGGGTCACCGAGCCATCCCGCATCACGTGGGGATACGCCACGAACCCCGGCAACTCTCCCCCCGTCGGCGCAAGCGCATCGACCACGGAACCATACGCAGGACTCAGATCAAGCGTGTCCCGCAGCCGGATGTCGTCCACAGGAGGTGCATGTCCGGTCAGTGCGTAATACGACGCGGAATTGTGGTTCTGCATCGTATGATGCACCGAGCGCACCAGGCACACCTTATCCATCACCTTCGCCATCCGGGGCAATCGCTCCGCAATCTGTATCCCGTCGACGTTTGTACCGATCGCCCGGTGCGGCCCACGGATTGCCTCGGGCGCATCGGGCTTCATGTCAAAGGTCTCCAGATGACTCGGCCCCCCAAATTGGTAGAGAAATATCACGGATTTCGCTTTGGCCTTGGGAGCTCGTGTTTTGCCAACGGAAGAGGCCGCCGCCGCCCGCAACAAGCCAGGCAAGTTCAACCCCAGCAACCCCATCCCGCCCACCTGAATCAGACGCCGACGGGTATACTTTTCCGCTCCCAAAGTCTGGCAAGCCGTCGAACAATCATCTCTCGGTGGCAAGAAGGGGGGCGTCATGGAACTTCATTTTGTCTTGGAGCAGAAAGAATATCCCCTTCCGGCAAATTTCCGCAAGCACCCACACCCACCCCACACCCACACCACACCCACCCCACACCCACACCCACACCCACACTCCGCGCCTCTGGGCCGCAATTCCAAATTTAACGCTTCGAGAACTTCCTGCTCCATGAACCGGACCGTCGTAGTCGCGGACGGCAGTCCGCGCAATCCTCGTCCCCGCAGCGGTTCACGGTCACAACTCGCGACCCTTAATCGGACTCCGCTCCGAATATCACCCGGGCTTTTCTCGCACGGATGTGTGGATGGAGTTTAGGAGCTTGTTCATGCATGCGGACCCGTCCTACTCTCAGGAATGCCGGCGCCTGAGAAGTGCCATTCCGCCCCATCCCTTTATCCTATTTGCAAAAGGACCGCATCATTCCAAAGGGCCATGAGGGCAGGAGGAGGCGGTCTAAACTGATAAAAAACCGAACACTTTATCCAAAAAAACGCCTTCCAACTGCGGCGCATCAAAAAGCAAATAACTATCAACAGATCCTTGCCCAAGATCCTCCTCACTCTCGGCTCATTCTTCGTCACCTCAGCCGTCCTAGAGATCGCTGCCCGAGTCCTACTCCCGCAGTTCGCCAACCAGGATAGGTATCTCGACCAGTTGGTCACCCATATGATGGCCTCCGAGGTCCGCCAGACGCAGGGCCCGAACTCCGATCCCCAGTTGGGTTTCAAGATCAGCCCGAATGTCCATACCAACATGGCCACGGCCGAGTACCGACACCGGGTCCGCACGAACTCCCGCGGATTCCGCAGCCGCGAACTGACGCCGCGCGAACCCGGTGAGACCCGGGTCCTCTTTCTCGGGGACTCCTTCTTCTTCGGCAACGGCGCCGAGGAAGGCCAGATGATTTCGGATATTGTCGAACAAGCGGGCATCCAGGCGGCCCGCAAGGTGAGGGTCTTCAACTTCTCCGTCACCGGCTACAACACGGTCAACGAGGTTCAACTCGCCCGACGGCACCTCGCCGAGGTGGGCCCCGACGTAGTGGTACTCGGCTTCTACACCGGAAATGATTTTATTTGCAACTACCTGGCCGATGTCGATGCCGACGGCATCTACGGAATGAACCGGGACCGGGAAGGTCGCCTGCACGCGCAGATCACCGAAGCCACCGCCTGGACCTTCCACAGCGCTGCTCTCCGTGCGGCGACCACTCCCATCCTCGGACGCCGGTTGCGCTACGAGTTTGCCGGTCGCCCCGAAATCTTCGCTCAGACTCAATACTGGATCCAGGAATTGATGAATCTCACCTCCGCGAGCAAGGCCCGACTGACGGTGGCCATCCTCTATCCCCTCGATGCGGCCCAAGGTGGTCTCGTTGCCCGCATCAACCTGCTCACACGAACCCGGACGGAAACTCGCGGCCTGGCTGCGAACCCGTCAGATCGACGTGCTGGACACTGTGGGCGATGTCGCGCGTGAACCCGGCATCGAGCGACTCTACTATCCGCGCGACCGCCATTTCACCCCCGCTGGCGCCGAATTCATCGGCAAGCGGATCGCCCACCACCTGGGATTGACCACGCCAAACCCACAGCCTTGAAGCGCCGTTACACCTCCTACAGGGGGGAAGGCGACTCCATCAGCCTCAGGACTCCTGATATCGCAGCGAGACGTTTTGCTGACGTGGAAAAAGCGTGACACCAGTAGGCCCCTCACCCCGCCCTCTTGTATTTCTTATGGATGTGAGGTGGCCGCAGAGGCCCGGTGAAGGGTCGCTTAGATTCCACGCAATCAGGCGTCCTGAGCCTAACCCACCGGACACCGCTCCCGATGCCACCCGGTGCTTTGCTCGTACGCATGAGCCAAACGGAACATCGTCTCCTCGCCAAAGGGCTTCCCGAGAATTTGCAATCCGATGGGAAGCTTCGGCGACGCCGTAAACCCACACGGCAGGCTCATCCCACAAATGCCTGCAAGATTGCAAGAAATCGTGAAAATGTCGCTGAGGTACATCTGCAAGGGATCCGCCGCCTTCTCCCCCACCTTGAACGCCGCTGTGGGCGTCGTCGGACTCACAATCGCATCCACTTTCTCAAATGCATTCAGAAAATCATTTCGGATCAGAGTTCGCACCTTCTGAGCTCTCAGATAATAGGCATCGTAGTACCCACTGCTCAACACGTACGTGCCCAGAATTATCCGCCGCTTTACCTCAGGACCAAAACCAGCTCCCCGTGTCCGACTATTCAATTCCATCGGATCCGCACCATCCACCCGAGCTCCGTACCGGATGCCATCAAACCGGGCGAGGTTTGCCGACGCCTCCGCAGTCGCGATGATATAATACGTCGCCACCGCGTATTCCGAGTGTGGAAGTGACACCTCGACCACCTCGGCTCCAAGCGACTGGATTTGCCGAACCGCCGCCGTCACCGCTGCATCCACCTCTGGATCCAGTCCGCCAACCATGAATTCCTTAACCAACCCGATCTTCATGCCCCGCAGGTCGCCGGTCAGGCTCCCGACATAGGACGGCACCGCCTGCGGAATACTCGTCGAATCCCGCCGGTCGTAGCCGCTCAAGACCTGCGTGAGCAGCGCTGCATCCCGCACGTCCCGGGTAAACGGACCAATCTGATCTAGCGACGATGCAAAGGCCACCAGCCCGAACCGAGACACTCGTCCGTAGGTCGGCTTGACACCCACACAACCGCACAAGGCCGCCGGCTGACGGATCGACCCACCCGTATCCGAGCCAATGCTCGCGAAACATTCCCCAGCCGACACACTCGCCGCGCAACCGCCCGAAGACCCACCGGGAATGCGCGTTGTGTCCCAGGGATTCAAGGTCGTATGAAACGCGGAGTTCTCCGTGGAACTGCCCATGGCGAATTCGTCCATGTTCAATCGTCCGAAAACCACCGCACCGGCGTCCTTCATGTGCGTCACCACCGTGGCGTCATAGGGTGATACGAATTTTCCTAAAATCCGCGAACCGCAATTGAGCGGTTGCCCCTTGTGAGCAAGCACATCCTTCAATGCGACCGGCACCCCGAGCAACGGTTTCTCAGCCGACGAGCGCCCCGCGGCAATCTCCTTGTCTGCGGCCGCGGCCTGGGCCCGAGCGTCCTCTCGATCCACGCTCAAAAAGGCCTTTACTTGGCCGTCCACCCGGTCGATTTGTGCGAGGCAGCTTTCGAGCGCCTCGACGGCCGAGCACTCCCGCCGGGCGATGCGCTGTGTCAGTTCAGAAAGGGTCAGTCGATGCAACATGGGAGATCCAATCAGCGGTGTCCGTGGAAAGCGTCTTCGATGGCTACTTACTCCAGGATGTTAGGTACCACAAATAAGCCGCCTGTGTGCGAAGGCGCGTTTCGAAGTGCCTCCTCGTTCGTCAGCGAGGTCTCGACCACATCCGGTCGAGTCACATTTAACAACGGGAAAGCATGGGCCGTCGGCTCGACACCGGACACATCGGCTGATTTCAGCTTTTCGATGTAGCTCAGGATGTTGCCCAACTGCGATCCAAGCCGTTCCTCTTCGTCAGGCGAGAGAGCGATTCGGGCGAGCTTTGCGACGTAGTGAACATTGAAGTCAGACATGACAGGAAAATGACCGAAACAAAGCGGTTGTGGTAGGTTGAAAAGCCAGAGCAGCCTTCGCAAATGTGCGGAACGGAGGGGCTTGGGGCGACACACACACGAGTGACAATAAAGCGTTCATTCTTCGCCAAATTTTCCAAGGATCAAGGCTGCGAGCTGTTCCAAGGCCGACTCCGCATCCGAGCCATCGCAAATGATTCGAAGGCGACTCCCAGGGCCGGCGGCGAGCATCAGCAGACCCATGATACTTTTCCCGTTGATTGTCTCCCCGTCCTTTTCCAGGAAGACTTGGCAGGAAAATTTACCAGCCAACTTGACAAACGAGGCAGAGGGGCGGGCATGGATTCCCTGCTTGTTCAGCACGACCACATCTCGGAAAACAGCGTTGGCGCTTACGGACATCGGACGCGATGGTGTAAATGAAACGTGTCAGTGACCAGCCGAAATCCTGTGACGGACAGTTCTCATTTTGGGTGTGAGGAGCCGCTTTCAATTCAAAATGAGAACTGCTCGTTCCGGATTGACCCGACGGTCCGAGCGGTGCTTGATGGGGGGGGGGCGGCGTCGAGTAAGACGCATCCGTAGCTCAATTGGATAGAGCTTCTGACTTCGGATCAGAAGGTTGTAGGTTCGAGTCCTACCGGATGCACCAGTCTAATATACAAGTACTTACGACTTGTTATTTTGATCGAAATAAATCTGTCTTGCTCACTATCTGCGTTTGACCCCGCGATCCGCAGGGCTGATTCCGCCTATCCGTGCCGAGTCGCATTTCAGTCAACGACCCGGCTAATCGTTCCTTCCCGGGAATAATCCTTCCGTCCACGTGGCATCTGGAAAACGGATGCCGTAAACCGCGAGCCACCCTCCAGCATTCCTGAGCCGTGCCAGGATCCGGCAGGACGATTTCCGGCTGCGGAACCCGATCCCGACGGAAAGACACCTCAGCGGGGCAGCCAGGAGCCGTGAGCGCCATCGCAGGAGCGAGAGGGACTCAAAGGAATCTCTTTTTCCTGGGGCCAGACCGTGGGGCCGGGGTGCCACCGGGGACCCCTTTTCGATCGGCGGGCCTTCGCGTGGGAGCGCCGTTTTGCGAGGAGCCAATTCTCCCCTATCGTCCCGCGGATTCGCTGAAGGGAGGTGTTTGCTACCGCGGCCGACCCGCTTGCTGGCACCAGTTTTCGCCTTGAGCACGAAGCGTCAAGAGTAAACCGTTGATGTGCGCGGTTGTGCCCGGAAAGCTAATCCCGGCAGCACTCTGGCCCCGTGGCCCAAGTTCACCCCGCCGCCTCCCGCCAAACTCCCCGCCCGTAAATGGCGGGACCTGATCCGCCAAGCCTGGCATTCCGATCCCCTTCAGTGCCCCGCCTGCCAGAAACAGATGCGACTGATCGCCGTCATCGACGATTCAAACGTCATCGAGAAGATCCTGCGCCATCTCAACCTCGGGTGCGGGCCTGCGAAGTTCGCCCCAGCTCGCCCGCCCCCATCTGCGGATCCCCCGGAGCCGGACCCCCAATTCCCGATCGACTCCGGCCCGATGCCAGACTACGAGAACGTGATAACCGACGGATCTTGAACACGATCAGTACTCACCATCGCGTCTCAATATTGCCAAAAACACCTCCATCAGCCTCCATTTTCCCCTCTTTCGGCCTCAACCCCCTCTCCAGCCCACCGTTTGTCGGTCGCCAGTTTCTAAATTCACTTGCTTACCGCCCACAGACGGGCAAACTTTATCGAAATTCGCCCGATTCAATCGGGCCAAATCTCCCTAATCGCGGAGCCTCAATAAACCGATGTCCTATCAATAACCATCCGGAGTGCACCGTGTTCGCAACCATTGATGAATCCATCCTGCAGCGATGGCGAATCTGGGTTCATGATCAAGCCCTGAACGCACCTCCGCACGACCCGATACTCGAAGCGATCCGAACCGTGGGTGAAAGCGTTGCTGCCACTCTCTTTCTCGGCGGGATCCTGGTTGCAGTCCTTGCCGTGCTTGCCTGCGTGGCTTATCGGCCGAGAACGTCGCGCGGCGCCATATGGCTGTCCTTCTTTGGCTTGTTCGGGGGCACGCCCACGCTCTACCTCCACACGCATCCGCCCAGTCTGTTTGGTTTCAGATTACGCCGCCGCCATCGCCGAGACCGGTTGCGTTGATGGAACAACTCGGTGGGTGTTTGATTCAGTCACTGACCAGCCATCGAGAACGCCCGAACGCCTGGCGTTATTGCCATCCACTCAGAATCAGGCCTATATCTGACGTGCTACCCTTGGACTGATCGCCAAAGCCGATGAATCAAATGAACTCATCACCCAGCAGCGAGGCTGTGAAGGTCATCTATCTGCCCGTGATGATGGTCTTTTGCGACAAAAAGGTCGTTCCATACAGACCTGAGGATTTCACGTCGGATTATCGCTCAGCCAATGGGCATTTGGTTTGTTCCCACGCGTCGCTGCCAAAAATGAAAGTCACCCACTTGCTGGATCGTCGCGGGTTCTTTCACACACTTTCGCCACTGAAGAAGCGCTGTGCATTCCTGGGTTACTTTGTGCGGGTATGGGATTTCACAAAAATGGAGTGCAGCGTTTCGACAGCAGGGCCTTTGAAGATGGATGAACTCTTGGTGGAGGCGAAGAATTGGAAGAATGACTACGGGCGGAGGCTCCGGCGTTACTTGGAGAAGCAGAATCCCGAGGCAATCTTCGATGAGACCCAGTTCCGGTTGGTATGGGAATCCACACTAAAATTTATGCCGGTGTCGGAAGTCGATTGGGGCAAGGTGTTGGATTTGCGGAAATGATCCAGTAGTGGGCCAAAGGGTGAATTTCTGAGACCTGAGTGGGCGTTGGGGGGGATGAATGGAGGAGGAGTTGTGCCTTAATCGCAGAGCGTCAATAAACCGATGTCCTATCAATAATTGCGCTCGCCGGATTGCTCACCGACACGCTCGTCGGGCGGTTGCGGAGTGCCGATGGCACTGCGATCCACCCGTTGGCTCCACGAAAGCCGCACTTCCTGGCCAAGGCCAAGCACGTCATCCATCTCTTCATGGCGGGCGCACCCAGCCAGTTGGAGTTGTTCGACAACAAGCCCGAGTTGGCGAAGCTTGAAGGGAAGCCCTTGCCACCCTCCGTCATCGGCGGACAGCGTTACGCGTTCATCCGGCCCGACGCTGCGGTACTCGGCCCGCGTTTCAAGTTTTCGAAGCACGGGAAATCCGGGGCGGAGTTGTCCGAGATGTTGCCGCACCTCGCGAACGTGGTGGACGACATCTGCCTGGTGCGCTCGGTGCATACGGACCAGTTTAACCACGCGCCGGCGCAGATTTTCTTCAACACCAGTTTTTCACAACCGGGCCGGCCGAGCATCGGTTCGTGGGCGCTATACGGATTGGGTGCTGAGATGCAGAACCTGCCCGCATTCGTGGTGATGAGCACCGCCGGCGGGTTGAGCGGCGGATCCGCCCTTTGGTCGAGCGGTTTCCTGCCGACTCTTTACACGGGTGTGCTCTTCCGCAATCAGGGGCCACCCATCCTCAACGTGAACAGCCCTTCCGGCGTTGATGCAACCCTGCAGCGCGACACGTTGGACGCGGTCGCTACGCTCAATCAGCGCTGTCTCGCTGAGGAAGGCGACCCGGAAATCAGCACCCGCATTGCCGCTTACGAGATGGCATTTCAACTCCAAACCTCGGCACCCGAATTGATGGATTTGAAGCGGGAAAGCAAGGAGACGCTGGAGCTCTACGGCTGCGATCCAGAGAAACCATCCTTCGCCCGTGCCTGCCTGCTCGCGCGCTGGATGATTGAGCGCGGGGTCCGCTACGTAAACATTTACCACGAAGGCTGGGATGCGCATAGCGACGTGGCGGGCAACGTAAAGAACAACGCCGGGGCCACCGACCGGGCGAGCGCCGCGCTCGTCACCGATTTGAAGCGCCTGGGCATGCTCGACGACACGCTGGTTATTTGGGGGGGCAAATTTGGACGAACACCGATGGTTGAATCGAACACCGCGCTCGGCCGCAGCCAGGGGCGCGATCACCATCCGCAAGCCTTCACGATTTGGATGGCAGGCGGTGGCATCAAATCCGGGTTGAGCTTTGGCGCGACGGATGACCTCGGCTTTCACGGCGCGGAAAATCCGGTGCACGTTCACGACCTGCAGGCAACTCTCCTTCACTGCCTTGGCCTAAACCACGAAAAGCTCACCTTCCATCTTGCCGGCCGCGACTTCCGCCTGACCGATGTGCATGGTCAGGTTGTCAACGCCTTGCTGGCGTGAGCCATCCGATTCACGATCACCACATCTTGATATCGGTCATGTTGGTTAGCGTTTGATAGTTTCGCCAGGCAACATGACCGTCGCCATAGAGTTGATTGATACCTTCCTGCCGCGAAATCGTATGGGGGGCGAAAGAAGCGTAGGTGTAGGCATCGGGTTGGCCCTTGGGGCTACTCCAGGCGTAATCCTGCGCGATGCGGGTGGTGCTGGGCGCGGTGTCCTTCGCGCGCTTGCCGGGGCCGAACCGGCCTCGGGGTTCGTTGGCATAAAGGAAGTAGCCGATCCACCAGAAATCGCCGGCGATGATGTGGCTCTCTTTTTCCGCGTAGTGCCCTCCGGCCCAGACCGCTTCATTCGGGCACCAAAGTGCACGCCGGGCTCCCCCGAGATATACCTTTACGAGAGCATCATGAATCGAGCTGGGAAAAATCAGATGGAAGGAACCCAGACCGCCTAAACCATCGCTCGGCGGATACGTATCGGCGCTGTCGTCGGCATACATGTGCATTGCCAGGCCCACTTGCCGGAGGTTGCTGGTGCATGCCGAGCGCTTGGACCGTTCCTTCGCCTTCGCGAGACCGGGCAACAGCATGGCGGCCAGAATCGCGATGACGGCGATGACCACGAGCAGTTCAATCAAGGTGAAACCAGACTTTCTGGGCCGCGAAACGATGAGTGAACGCAAACGAGTTTTCGTGAGGTTCGAGTCCGATCGCGGGCTGACATTGTCTTTCATGGTGTAACTTCACGGTTCGAACCTGGATGGCGTCGGCGTTCGGTGAAGGCGTTTTGGCTGAATGAATGGGTACCATTTGTGCGCCGTGATTCAAGCTAGATACGTTGACCTTTCAGGAAATTGCGGAAATAGTCCGATCCAATGTTCAGACGGGATCGCTGCACGGCCGGGCGGGCGCGGATCTGGTTCGCACTCTTTTGTGCTCCGTTTATAGGCAACGCCCAGGGGTTTTCCCCCGACGAGGCGCCGGGACACATGACGCTTTCTTCCGGCCTGCAGGTTCAACGGGTTGCGGGCGAGCCGATGATCGCGCAACCGGTTTGCATCGAGTTCGATGATCGCGGCCGCCTTTGGGTCGTGCAGTACCTCCAGTATCCGAATCCCGCGGGACTGAAGCGCTCGGTCGTGGATCGGTGGTCGCGCACTCTTTACGACCGCGTTCCCGAGCCGCCACCTCACGGGCCAAAGGGGGCCGACCGCATCACGATTCTCGAAGACACCCATGGGGATGGCCGTACCGACCAAGCGCACGACTTCGTCAACGGGCTCAACCTCGCCAACGGCCTCGCGTTCGGACACGGGGGGATATTTGTCCTGAACGTGCCGTATCTGTTGTTCTACCCGGACCGCAATCAAGACGACATTCCGGACAGCGATCCGATTGTCTGCCTGACGGGCTTCGGCATGGAAGACGCCCATTCGATTGCCAACTCGCTGACGTGGGGACCGGACGGCTGGCTGTACGGCTGCCAGGGGAGCACCGTTACCGCACACATTCGGGGTCTTGAATTTCAGCAGGGAATCTGGCGTTACCATCCGCTCACGCACGCATTCGAACTGTTTTGCGAAGGCGGTGGAAACTCCTGGGGCCTCGATTTCGATCGCGAGGGTGAACTCCTATACAGCACCAACCTTGGCCCGTATCGCAACCTTCACGGGGTGCAGGGCGCGTATTATTGGAAAAGCTTTGGCAAACACGGCGCTCTCCACAATCCGTATGCCTTCGGCTACTTCGATCACATTCCACACACCAACTTCCTGGGCGGACACGTGACCGATGGCGGCATTGTATACCAGGGCACAAATCTGCCGGCTCGATTTCAAGGCCGTTACCTTTGCGGGGACTTATTGGGTCACGGCGTGCAGTGGCACGAACTGTATCGGTGGGGATCGACGTTTACTTCGTCGCACGGCGGCTACCTGCTCGAAGCCAATGACAAATGGTTCGCTGCCACGGATCTAACGATGTCACCGGACGGTGCCGTGTATGTTGCCGATTGGTTCGACCCGCGCACGGCGCATCCCGACCCCGATGCGGACTGGGACCGGAGCAATGGCCGAATTTATCGCATCTCGGCGTCCGGCACCACTCCCGCGTCCGTTCCCGATCTGCGGAAATACTCGACACCCCAACTCATCGCGTTGCTGGGGGGACGCAATGATTGGATGGTGCGCAAGGCCCGGCGCCTGCTCGCAGACCGCCGGGATCCCGAGGCAATTCTGCCACTGCGTTCGCTCGTGCTGGAAACCAAGGAAGACTTCGTCGCACTGCAAGCATTATGGGCGCTCGACGTCAGTGGCGGATTCAATGAGGAGTTTGCTGCCAAGACGCTGAACCATCGCAGCGCGCCGGTTCGCAAATGGACTGTTCGCCTCTTGGGGGACGAGAAGCGGGTGTCCCCTGCCATGGCCGTTCGCCTGGCCGCGCTGCCGAAAAGTGAACCGGATATTCGAGTGCGGGCGCAACTCGCTTCCTCCGCCCAACGCCTGCCCGCTGATCAGGCGTTGCCAATCCTCGAGGCCCTGTTGATTCGTGATATCGACCGAGGGGATGCCTACGTGCCGTTGTTGTTGTGGTGGGCTGTCGAGCGCCACGCCGTGAGCGCCTTGTCGGACGTGGTCGCATTCTTCGTAACACCGACGGCGTGGAAATCCGGGCTGGTGCGTGACGTGCTCCAAGAGCGGCTGATGCGTCGCTGGACCGCCGAGGGAAGCCCGGCGACCTACGATGCGTGTGCGCGCCTGCTTGCCAGCGCGCCGGATGCCGGGCAGCGCGATCGGCTGGTGGCAAGCCTGGCACAAGGGTTTCATGATCGTCCGATGGGCTCGATCACGTTCGGCACGGGCGGACTGTTTGCCAACACCGCCCTCGCGGAAGTTCGGCCTCGGGCCCCTCAAAATCGCACCGAGCAAGTGACACCCGCATTGTCGGCCCAGCTTGAACTGCTTTGGCATGACGACACACGAGATCCGGTGCTGATTCGAGTCGCGGCCCGCCTGGGCAGTCCGGCAGCGTGGGTCCGGGCACGCACGCTCCTGGCAGACACTCAGGCCCCGTCCGAACTCCGCGACAGCATGGTGCAACTCGTGGGAGAACTCGGCGATCCGTCCGACGCGGGACGATTGCTCACGATCATTGGAGTTGCGCCCGAGTCGCTCCAACTCAGGGCGCTTGATGCGCTGTCCTCGTTTGATCTTCCGGAGATTGCCCCTAAATTGCTTGGACGTTACCCGACGCTCGGCGATCGTTCGCGCGCGCGCGCGCGCCAGGTGTTGCTGAGCCGCAAGCCATGGGCGCTGACAATCCTGCGGCAGGTGAACGCTGGCGGTTTGCCCGCCGCCGATTTTTCGGTCGAACAACTTCGTGTGGTTGCATTGCACGCGGACCCGGAACTCAATGACTTGGTGCGCCGGCATTGGGGCAGTATTGGCCGGGGTAGTGCCGAGGAAAAACTGGCCGAAATGCGCCGGCTCAACAACGACCTCAACGCGGGTCTGGGAGATCCCGTGCGCGGCCATGCGATTTTCGTGCAGGCGTGCGCCGTTTGCCACGTGTTGTTCGGTGAGGGTGGGAAAGTGGGCCCTGATCTGACGCATGCCAACCGTCGGGATCGCGAATTCCTCCTCGCCAGCATCGTGGACCCGAGTGCTGCCATCCGAAAAGAGTATCTGGGCTATGAGATTGAGACCCAGGATGGCCGCATCGTGTCCGGAGTGATCGCCGATCAATCCGGTGGCAACGTCACGCTTGCCCTCAGCACGGGCGAACGCACGGTGGTGTCACACGCCGAGATTTTGTCCCTCCGCGAGTCGACAGTATCGATGATGCCGGAGGACTTGGTGAAACGATTAAAGCCTCAGGAATTGCGCGACTTATTCAGCTACCTGCAACGAACCCAACCGATTTCCGCAACGCCATGAAAAAAATTATCACTTTCTTGAGTCTCAGCCTGCTGGCGGCAAACACCTGGCTTTTCGCCGCCGATGCGCTCCGCGCCTATCAAAATAGGCTGACACCCCTCCTGCGCCCCCAACCGCTGTTAGCCGATCACCCGGAATGGGTCGAACCGATCCGTGAAACAAATCGTTGGGAAGCGCCTGCCATTGTAAACGATCCGAATGCAGATCTCCACGTGCGCGCCTGGCGGTGGAGTTATAACGCGCGCGGCATCATTGAGATGCCGAATCATCTCCGCGCCAGCCAGACGGCGATCATCATGGTTCATCCATGGGGCATAGATGATGGTCAGGGCTGGGACACTCCCGAACCAGCGGGTGTCGCCGACTTTTGCACCCCCGAGAAAAACCATCTTGCCGCGAAGCACACGCGCGGAGTGATTGATCCCTTCCACAGATCGCTGCGCGGCAAAGTCGGGGCAATTCTTTATAGCCTGCCGGGCGAGTGCGATCCCATCCGCCGCAAGCTCTACCGGTCGTTTACGCACAACCCGGATCGGAACGAACGCCAGCAAGGTGCCCGGGAGCTCGACGTGACACTGCGCGGTTTCAAGTACCGTGGAGAACCTCTGGTGACCGAGCTCACCCTATCGAGCGACAAACCGGTCGTGGATTACTTCAAGCAATTCCCGGGCCTCGACGCCTCGGACCGCTACAACAATGCCAACTTCTGGAAACTGCCGATTCCGGTAACGCGGGATATTCAGGTTCATTCGGAGGACGTGGTGATCTACGACGCCGAGGGTTACGAAAAGTTACGGGTGTTTCTCCAGCAGCAGGGCATTCGACATGTGCTGCTTACGGGGTATGCGACCGACATGTGCTACGCACGCACGTGCGCCGGCTACGAAAATCTCTCGAAGCATTTCAACGTCTTCCTGGTCGGCGACGCCACGCTGGCGACGTTTCCGGCGCACGACACGCCGCGGTTTGCGACGAGTTCGCACATCGCCTTTGCTTCCCTGAACCAGCTCGTTACGCAGATTTCATGGATACAATATGAGCCCAACTCGAAGCCGAAGTGAAGGCCTGAGGAGGCCCCGCCGCCCTGCCACCGGTCTTCACTGCCCGATCGGATGAATCACCAAATCGCGCGCATCGAGACCTTCCTGGTCCATTATCGGCCCGTCCGTTACTTCAAGTTTCTGGAAGGGCCGAAAGGGGTTCCTCCGCGCCGCCCGTCTGTGGTGGTGAAGATCACCGCGGAGAATGGCGGGGTAGGTTGGGGACAAAGTGTGCCCGCACACCGTTGGAGTTACGAGACGCACGAAACGGTCCAATCCACGATTGCCCACTACTTGTCGCCGGAACTGCTCGGGATGGACCCGTTTGACGACGAGGCCATTCAAGCCGCGATGCAACGAATCATCGCGCCGTCGTTTTCGACCGGACAGCCGATCTGCAAGGCAGGCATTGATCTGGCTTTGTTCGATCTGACTGGAAAGCTGCTGGGACAAACCGCTGCACAACGTTGGAAGCAGGCGGGGCGCGATTCGATTCCGCTGAGTTGGACGGTCAACGTGCTTACCCTGGGGGATGCAGAAAAAGTGGTCAGCGAAGGACTGGCGCGTGGGTATCGGAGTTTCAACGTAAAAGTCGCGCCGGATGCGCGATTTGATCTTGAGTTGTGTCGCCTCGTCAAACGGCTGGTGCCGGCCGGATTTCTCTGGGCGGACGCCAACGGCGGGTATACGGAAGTGACTGCCCTGGAGGTCGCCCCAAGACTCGCCGACATCGGCGTGCCGGCGCTCGAACAGCCGCTTCCAGCCAGTCGGCTTACGGGCTACCAGCGACTCAGGAAGCAGGGGGCTTTGCCCATCATTATGGATGAGGGCGTCGTATCGTCGATCGAACTCGAAGAATTTATCCAACTGGGTCTGCTGGACGGCGTGGCGATCAAAGTTGCGCGTTGCGGCGGCCTCGGCGACGCGCGCCGCCAAGTGAAGATTCTGCAGGACGCCGGGCTTCTCTTCCTCGGCAGCGGGTTGACGGACCCGGACCTATCGCTGGCGGCATCTCTGTCGTTGTTTGGGGCGTATGATCTCAAGTATCCTGCGGCACTGAATGCGCCGCAATTCCTGGAAGGGTGCATCCTTCGGAAGCCATTCGAAGTGGTGGATGGTGCACTGACGGTTCCGACGGGCCCGGGACTTGGCGTGGACGTGGACGAAGCCCGACTTATCGATTCTTTATGAACCCTATCCCGCATGGAACTGAAGCTCGACTCTCTCCTGAAAGGAGGGCTGCTTCGACGCTTCGGCGGAGGCAATTTCTCCGCAATTCAGCACTCGCGATTGGCACCACGGCGCTCAATCCCGGGTCGGCGTTCTCCGCGGAGTCATCGTCGGCGCCCGGTCCGCAAAAACAGGCGTTGATCGCGATCACGCTTGATCTCGAAATGGCGCGCAATTTCCCGCGCTGGGAGGACTCCCACTGGGACTACGAGAAGGGCAACCTGAATGCCGAGGCCAAGCGATACGCGGTCGAGGCGGCGCGCCGGGTCAAAGCACACGGCGGCAGGATTCACTTCTTCGCGGTGGGCCAAGTGTTCGAGCAGGAGAATGTGGACTGGCTGAAGGATTTAAACATGGACGGCCATTCCATCGGAAACCACACGTACGACCACGTCAATGTTCTCGCGACCAAACCCGAGGACGTTCAGTTTCGATTCAAGCGCGCGCCGTGGCTGATCGAGGGTAAGACTTCGGCGCAGGTGATCCGTGAAAATATTCAGCGTTGCACCGATGCGATGCGGACGCGCCTTGGGTTCAGTCCGGCGGGGTTCCGTACGCCGGGTGGATTTGCCGATGGCCTGAATGGCCGTACCGACGTGCAACAGATGATGCTCGACCTCGGATTCAAGTGGGTGAGCTGCAAATACCCTGCGCACCCCTACGGCAATCCCGGCGAAGCCGCGACCGCACACGTGCTAGAGGGAATTGTTAAGGCGCAATCCGCTGCCCAACCCTTCGTGTATCCGAGCGGTCTCATGGACATCCCGATGAGCCCGATTAGCGACGTCGGCGCGTTCCGCAATGCGCGCTGGAAGTTGGACGATTTCCTGCGCGCCATCCGGCTCGGCGTCGAATGGGCCATCGAGCACCGCGCCGTGTTTGATCTGCTCTCGCATCCTTCGGTCCTGTATCCGAGCGATCCCGAGTTCAAGACCATCGAATTGGTCTGTGAACTCGTCAAGCAGGCGGGTGACCGTGCGGCGATTGTCGACCTCGACACCCTCGCGAAGCGAATCGCCGCTGCGCCACGATAAATCGACGATGAATATTTAGCCGGAGCGGCAGATTCACCGCGGCAAACGGACCTCGGAGTCTGCTAGCTGCCAAATCATCGCTGCGAGGGCACCGGTGCAGGCTGACAAATCTTTCAGCGAGACCTTGTCCACCGTGTCGGCGGACGTGTGATGGAACCAGAAATAACGGGCGCGGTCGACGTTCAGCCCCAAGACGGGCACCCCTTCTTCGAGCAAGGGTCCAACGTCGGATACGCCGCCACCTCGGGTCAGTTTTCCTGCCTTGAGACGACTTTCGAGCAGTCGACCGACGGATCCCAACTGAACAAAAGCCGCATCACTACCGGTGAAGCCGAATCCCAATGGAGCATAGGTCCCGGTGTCGGCTTCAATGGCGGCCACATGCAGGGCCATTTCGGGTCGATGCTGATCTCGATACGCCCGTGCTCCCCGGAGCCCGTTTTCTTCGTTTGTCCACAATACGCATCGAATCGTCCGGCGTGGTCGAAACCCCGCTCCCGGATCAGGCGTAACACTTCCCAAGCAGCGACACAACCCCCTCCGTCATCCTGGGCACCCTGACCCACATCCCAACTGTCGATGTGCCCGCCCACGACAACTAGTTCCTCCGGATGCTCGCGCCCCGGGATTTCGGCGATGATGTTTCGAGAGGAGGTGTCCGCTTCCTGGCGGGCCTGCATGGTTAGGTGGATTCGGACCGTCTTGCCTTCCTTTTGCCAACGTTCCAAGTGATCCGTGTCTTCGGGTGTGAGAGCGGCATGAGGAATCTTCGGCACAGCCGGGTCATACTGCATCATTCCCGTGTGGGGTGTCTGCAGGCTGAAATCGGTCACGGAGCGAATGAGGCTCGCCACCGCTCCAACCCGGGCCGCTTCCACCGCTCCGGTCACGCGGAAACGAACCGTTTCCCCGTTAATCGCGGAGCGTCAATAAACCGATGTCCTATCAATCAGTTATCCCGAGTCGCTCGCCGCGCTCGCGCCGGAGTCCGGCCCGCTGCCGCCCGACCCGATGAGCGGCCAGCCCTTCCGCTACGAGCGCACGGCCGATGGGCGGTTCCGCCTCTGGTCCGTAGGCTGGAACGGCAAGGACGACGGCGGCACGGTGGCCATGTCCGGCGGCCCGGCCAGCAAAAGCAAGGCGATTGACTTCGAGAAGAGCGACTGGGTCTGCCCGGTGCCGCAGCAGTGAACGTTTTCTTCTTCCCCGGTTTCCGCGCTTGAATCAACGGCTGCTGCCGCGCTTCAATCCTCGTGAGATGAAAGCCGTCCAGCTTCTCGCCCACGGCACGCCGGGGCTAATCGCGGAGCGTCAAAGGAAATTCCTATCAATAACTATCCTCGAAGTCAACGCGCCGTGCGACTCTACCTCAATCTTTGACGAGGTTGCCTAACCAGGCGCTGCAGCGAACCCGGCCATCGGGCTCTGGTTGCAATCGAACGCTCTCACGGGCCGGGTCGCTGAGCTTGGGGTCGCTGATATGGCTTAGAGTTTGTCAAGAGGGCGTGGACTCTGAAAGATACTTTTCGGTGCATCTCTTCAATCGCATGAGTTGAGTCGTGGATACAGAACCAGCGTTCAATTACGACGGTGGATCCTG
>SIBK01000055.1 GCA_009695205.1 Pedosphaera sp.
CAAACTGACCATAGAGGCCGGGTGAGGGATCACCGAGATTCGACGAGGTCTGGAGTCTTGAACCTCGATTCGTGGGATCTTCAAATCGAAGGAAAGCATCCGATCGAGATCTCCGCAACCCGTCCACCGGCACTTGAGTGCCGAATTTCAGGGAGAATTGCCCTTCAAACAGCTTCCCAAGCGGCCAAAGTGAATCGTGGGTTGAATTTTTTCCTATGTCTTTTCTTAATTTATTCAATCCGCACAAGGGCAAAGAATTTCAACGCAGGGAGCGAACAGAGAGATTTTGCTCTCTTAAAATGGGCTGAAAAGAGTCATTTATCACATTAATACGCTAATAACGTGAACCACTAAAACCGACCGAACTTAGCCAATAGAGAAGCACACCACTCAGGTAAAATGAGTCTAATCCCGAACTTTCACACTGATTTGTATATTATTATTTTCTGAGTAATGGAAAACAGCATCGTCACTTTTAGTGAGTGACTTTGAGCTACCTGAATAGCACAAATGAAGGATTCTCACAAAAAAATTGACTAGGAGATTAGGAGGACATTCAAGTCAGTTTCCATTTAGTAATCGTGTAATATGCTTATATTGTTCATGTTACAAATCTACTTGGGTTTCAATTCCTTCTTTTGTATTTCATGAGTTCAGAAGCAGTACTTAACATCTCAATTACAGATTCAGAATTAATTTGAAGATTCATTCTTGACAAATCTATCTTTCTTAGTGGATTCTTATGACGTTACTCATCTCGAAAGATGGTTCGGTCTCCCGGCCGAGTGGCTCGGGGAACGCCTGTTGAGCGGGGTGAAATATAAAAAAACTAGAATGAAAACACTCCGTAATCAGGTTTCCGCTCGCAGCGGCTTGACATTGATCGAACTCGTGGTCGTCCTAGCGGTGCTCGTCGCGCTGGCCGGCCTCATCATCGGCAACTTCCCAGGAATCATTCGGAAAGCCAGCCGTTCCTCCGGGGCGACCTCCGTTCAGGACCTCTCCCGCGCGGTGCAGTACTCCTATACCACGACGCTCAAGTATCCCACGGGTTTTGATTCGTTGTTGGAGACTGCCACCACTCTTTATAACAAACTTCCTCCAACGTCCACGAACGCCGGAATTTACGCCGGTGCGCAACTGACTCCCGGCACGATCAGCGCCCCTGAAGGCGCCGCTCTCGTCAAGATTGGACTGACCAACAGTTTGCGGCATACGGCGGCCGTTAGCACCGACGTGACATGGACGTCCACGCTGCCGGGTCAAACTGCCTATAGCTTCGACAATGCAGCCAACCTCAGTGTTACCACCATCAATTCCACCGTCGCGTACAGCGTTTTCAAGGCGGACACCAACAATTTCAGCGCCAAGAAGTGGCTAATCTTCGGTGTCGGTGCCGGTTGTTCGCTGGTGGGCCCGAATGCCACCATCCTGGAAGCTCCCGTTCACTACGGTGCTGACGCCTCCCAGAACCCGAAGGACTACTACCAGCGGTATGCGGTCTGCTTCGAAGTGGACTCCTCCGGCTCCACGATCATTGCCCGTTACATCGGTGCTGCGGCGATCGAAGGGGACGGACTAACGGCGACCGACGTCAACGTGAAGGAATACTGGAAGAATTAAGCGAGGGTCCAACCCGGAAGCCCGCTCCGTATTCATGCGGGGTAGGCTTTTTCCGGTAGTACAAAGACTTTCTTGAACAATAACTCAGCGTCGTCGGCTGTACTTGTGATGAACGCCCGTCCACACCTCGGCTCGCTCCATGAACCGTCGCCCCGTAGTCGCGGACGGGAGTCCCCGCAAATCTCATCCCAGGTGCGGTTCATGGCTTCAACTCGCGTCCATTTTTGGAGGTTTTCGCTCTCCATGAACCGTCCCGTCGTCGTCGCGGACGGAAGTCCGTGCAAACCGCGCTGGGGCGACGCACTCGCATCGACTAGGTCCGAATTTTCGCACAAATGAAAATACTCCTTCAAAATCGTTCCCGAAGCGGGTTAACCCTGCTGGAACTTGCGGTCGTGCTAGCGATCCTCAGCTCGCTCTCGGGGATGGTTTTGTTCAACCTGACCACAGATCGGATGAAATTCGCCGGGGCCGGCCAGGACAAAACCGCTCCGCAGATTGCGACTGAGGCAACGATGATGGGGATACGTGAGGCCGTAATGGGAAGCACGGCCGGTCCAGGTTATTGGGACGATGTCGCTCATCTTGCGACACTTTGGCCCTTCCCGAACCTTTACCGGCTGTTCCAGCCACTCCTGTCCGATCCGTCACTGACGATTGGTTCATTTGGGGATTATCAGGCCTTGGTCAAATACAACCCGTATACCCGCATTGGCTGGCGCGGCCCTTACATGCAGCCCCCCAACGCATCGTACACGGTGAACACCAACAAGGGTTTTACGACGAACTATTTTTTTCCCGCGGTGAATTGCCCCTACTTCCTTGACGCGTGGGGAAATTCGATCGTACTGCAATTTCCAGAGACCTATAAAACGACTGGCCTTCCCTTGGATAATACGAATCCGGCGCACAATCTTTATAACATTGAAAACTGTCGGATGGTGTCCGCCGGACCCAACGGTGCGTTGGACACGGAGCTCAATCTGCGCCATATCCCGAATGGGATGCCCGGCTATGACTACCTGGCAGCCAACCCAAGTTCCAGGGGGGACGATATTATCATGTTTTTCATGAAATATCCGAGCTTCGGCCCCAATTCGCCGTGAATCTTTGCTTCCCAGCCTGCCGGCACCGGCACGAGTCATTTCGTGGATTCACCCTGCTGGAGCTGTTGGTCGTCATCGCGATTCTCGCCATGACCGCGACGGTGGCATTTCGTACCACCACAAATCTGGCTGAACAAGCCGGGCTGGAGAAAACCCAGCAGACGTTGGAACAGATTCGGCAATCGATTGCCGGACGACCGAGCGATCAACAGCTGGACGGAACACCGATTGTCAGCGGATTTGTGGCGGACACAGGCCGGCTTCCCTTGCCTGTCTTCACGCATATTGGCGGAAGTAACTATTTAACGTTGAATGAACTGACCTTACAGAGCCCGTACGCCCCGGTCTATGCGCTTCGTCAGGCGATAAGCCCGAATATTGCAGCGGGTGTCGATGAAGATTCCACCGTGTACGTGCCTTGCGGGTGGCGTGGACCGTATATCCAGGCAGGCTCGGTATTGCCATCGATTTATGACGGTTGGGGCAGGGTCATCGCCAATCTGAACCCGCTGTTGGCGTACACCCCGAGTCTATACACGTTTCTGGGCGGAGGGGCGCAAGGCTCAGATGACCCGTCCGGGTATGCGAGCATTCAATCCATCACCAACCCGATCGCTGGGATTGTGGTTAAAGGACCTATTTTTCGCGAAAACCCCATTACCAGCATCTTGGAACAGGATCGGGTGCAGGTCCTAATTAGTAGCAACGATTTTACAGCCCTGATGCAGATTCGATGCTATGTGTTGAGCACGAACACCGACGAGCCCAACAATCCGGCCGTCATCCCGAGTGGCACGGTGGGAACAGTCGCCGCCAAGGTTTACGGACCCAATCCGAACTCCATTGCCGGCTCGGCTCCCGCGATTCTCGCATACACCGCATCGCAAGTTTACATCAATGGCCTCGCCCAGCCACTGACGTTGACGTTCTCAAACCTGCCTCATGGGTCGAAGGTTCTCCGATTGAGCTATTACCGCGGCACCTTTACCAACGCGACTTCCGCGGCGATTTTCAATATCCGGCCGGGGATAAATTCTTTCCAAAACATTTATCTTCGAGGCATGTGAAGCGAGCCGTCGTGTGCCGCAGCCCCTGACACCCCGCCCATGACTCTCCTTTTTCTCACGTCCAACCGGATCATTCGGGCGGATTTCCCGAGCAAGGGATCGAGCGATCTCCAGCAGGTCTGGAAGGCCGCAGCGGCTCCGGGGGCCACCGTTTCGGCACTCGCCGAGGCGGCTTACGCGCTTGGACCCGCCAACCGGGCTCGAGTGTGGGTGCTGAATTCCCTCTCCTGGACTCAGATTGTAACGGTTCCCGCCACCAAGGTGGGCGGGCTGGAAGGGCAGGAGCTTTCCAGTGCGTTGAGTTTTGAGGCCGAGGCCATGTCGGGCATCAGCCCGTTTGATTCCATGCTCGGAGCCGTGCCTGCCCCGGCGGCTGCGGGCGACAATTCATTCTGGGTAACTCAGCTTTCCGCCGGTGAACTGGTGCTCATCGAAGAAAGCTTGGGAGCCAAGGGAGCCAAGCTCCTGGGAATTGTGCACCCCGGCGGTTTGGTTCGGCCCTGGAGTTCCACCGGTTCCGCCCCGGCACCTCAGCGCGTGGAACTCTGGCAAGATGTAGTCCTCACGATCGACATGCCACCCGGGAGTGCGCCTCAGGTGAACGCGTTGTCCGCCTCACCTGCGCGCGAAGACTGGCGTCTCGAGGCGGAGCAATGGTTCACCTCTCGGGGCTCGCATGGGAGTCGCTCGATCCTTTCGTTGGAAGCGGTGCAGCCCGGGGGTGACGAGTCACACGAGGAGATTTGTTCCCTCGACGATGATGCGACGCTGCGGGCGTGGTTGACGGCCTGGGCTATCGAACTTTCCACCCGCACGCCCCGGGCACCCCTGGTCAAACCGCTGCCGAAGCCCATGGCAGATTCGACCCGGTTCGCGATTGGAGTTGGGTTGACCTTGATTGCGCTGGCGTTCTGTGCGGGTCATTCGTTCTGGCTGCAGGGCCGCCAGAAAACACTTCAGATCGAACTCGTGAAGGCGGAACAGCCGGCGCAGCAACTTCAGACCAAGAAAGCAGAGGCTGATTCCCTTCAACTTCAAGTCGCCCAACTAAAACAACAGGCTGCGTCACTCCGGCAATTGCGCAATGACTGGAAGGAATCGATCAAAGTGGAGCGACGTCGCCATGCGGGCCTGCTGCAGATACTCGTCAGCTCGGTCCCGACTGAGTTGACCCTTTCGTCTGTGGATGAGCAGGCGGGCGTCCTCAACATCAGTGGTCTTTCCGTTGTTCCGCACCTGGAGTCATTTGCCACCAATCTGGCTGCGGGAGCCGAGCCTCTGCGCTGGCGCTACGAACCACCCCGGCGGCGCGCTCTGAACTTTGCGGATAGCGGCGGGCCATGGCTGCTCGACTGGACGCTGCCTCCCATTACCAACGTGGTGGAAACTCCGACGCCCCCCACAGCGGCGAGATAAACTCCGAGGATATTTTTTCTATGAAACTCACCTCGCGCGACGTACGCCTCTTGATGTTTCTGCCAGCGATTCTGGTGTTGATCATCTACTTTTGGGTCATGACCAACAAGCCGATGCTGCAAATGCGCGGTCTGGTCAAACGAATCAACTCAACCCGGGCCGCCACTCCCAGCGCCTCGGATATCGCGAATCAGGAAAACCGCGTTGTTCAGCTCTACACCCAATTCAAGATCACCCAACAGGAGACCGATCCCCTGCGGGCTGAGGTGGAACAGCTCATGGCGCCCTGGATCAACCCCGCTCGGCGTGGAGCTGCCAGTGAGGTGATTGCCCAACTGTGGGGTCGCCACGGAATGTTGTTGCAAGAACAGACGCCGCTGGCGAATGCGGAAGGGCGGCTTTCCCCGACGCTTGCCCGACTGGTGCAGCATGCCCGTACGGCAGCCCTCAGCCACCACGGGCCGGGGCTTTGGGAGATCAAGCTGAATGGTGGGTACCTGGAGATGCTGAGTGCCCTCCAGGAGATCGCAGCCTCCGATCTACCGTCCGTGCCGGTCAGCCTCGAGATGTCCAACACGGCTCAACGGGAACGGAAGCACTGGAAAATCGCCCTCTGGCAATGACCCCTCCTGTCACCATCTTAAACCGACTCCCGGCACTGCTCCAGCTGTGTGTGGACGGCCAGGCGTCCGACATGCACTTGGTAGTCAGCCAGCCGCCGTTGTTGAGGCAGTTCGGTCAGCTGACGACCGCCCTGGACCAGTCGCCGATCACTGCCGAGGAAATGGAGGCTGTCTGTGGGCATCTGCTCGACGGGTTTGTACGGCCCTTGCAGGACCGTGGCGATGTCGACGGCGCCATGACGTCCGCCGACGGATCGCGTTTTCGTTACAATGTCTATAAGCGTGGCGGCCAACTCTGCGTGTCGCTCCGCAAACTCGAAGATCGTTTTCGCACGCTGAAGGAATTGGGCCTTCCGGAGACACTCTACTCGCTGTGCGATCTCCCCGACGGCTTGGTCATCGTCGCCGGCCCAACCGGATCTGGGAAAAGCACGACGCTCGCCGCGCTGACCGACCGGATCAACCAGACATTTCCGGGCCACATTATCACCATCGAGGACCCCGTAGAATACATTCATAAGTCCGCGAAGAGCCTGGTGAATCAGCGGCAGGTGGGACGCGATTGCACGGATTTCAACGAGGCGCTGATCGCCTCCCTGCGGCAAGATCCGGACGTCATTCTGGTCGGCGAAATCCGCGAGATCAGCACGATCCGTACCGCCATCACGGCATCCGAAACGGGACATCTTGTCTTCACCACAGTTCATGCTGGCGACTGCGTCGGGGTGATCGAACGTCTGGTTTCCGTTTTCCCTGCCGGCGAACAGGATGGCGTGCGAAAACAGCTCTCCCTGGTCTTGCGAGCGGTAGTCGCCCAGCAATTGGTCCTGGCGGATGGGCCAGCGGCGGGGTCGGGTCGCACCGGCCGTCGTCGTAGAACGGTGATGAGCGAGGTCCTCGTCATCAATCCTGCGGTGGCCAACTTAATTGCCACCGGCAAGAGTTCTCAAATATATTCATCGATGGAGGTGGGAGGGATGCAGGGGATGCAAACCTTTGAGCAGGACATTGCGCGGCTCGTCTCGGAGGGAGTGATCTCCGAAAACACCGCCTACACCTACGCAAAGAATCCACAAGTGCTGCGGGATCGCATGCACCGCCTTAAAACCAACCCCGCCCTGCTCCGCCGCCCCATGGCCCCCAAATGAACAATACCCTGCAAAACCGTGCTTCAGCCTACGCACTGCTCAACATGGACGAGGTCAAGATCGATCCGATGGTCGCCTTGCGGGTGCAACCAAATCTTGCCAAGCGGCGGGAAATGCTCCCGTTCATTTTTTGGCAAGAAAAAGTGCATGTGGCCTGCACCAACCCACAGGATCTCGCGACGCTCGGGGCATTTCAGCGGCAATTCGAAAAGCCGCTGGTGCCCGTCGCCGCGGAAACCCAGTCGCTGCGGCGCGCCTTGCAACGCATCTACGGCAACCTGAACGGCGGTGGTAGCATCCCCGTGCTCGGCAAACCGGTCACCGCGTCGGACCCCAACCGCAACGGAGCGCCGGTCGTTGGCGAAATATACGATGCATCCTCGCTATCGGACGAAATCCTCTATTCGGCCATATTGCGTCAGGCCTCGGATATCCATCTCGACCCCGGCCCCGAGTTTCTGCGACTCCGATTCCGCGTGGATGGCGGGCTTGAAGATATTCAAAAACTGCCCTCTGGCGTCGCGTCATCCCTCATCAACCGCTTCAAAGTGCTGTCCAACATGGACATCTCCGAAAAGAGAGCGCCCCAGGACGGCGGGCTTCGTCACACCTACGGAAGCGATAACCGGACCATCGACATTCGAACGGCAACGTTGCCGACTAAATGGGGCGAACGAATGACGCTTCGGCTGCTCGGGCTGCAAACCGGATCCCTGACGCTGGAACGGTTAGGCATGGGAACGGCTCATCTGGCGGAGTTCGAGAAGGCGCTGGCGCAGCCACACGGACTGATCCTGCTCACGGGGCCCACCGGAAGCGGAAAAAGCACGACGCTCTACGCCGGTATTCGGTGCCTGCTCGGGATGGAAGCCCTGAACATTATCACGCTCGAAGATCCGATCGAATACGATATCGAAGGGGTCGCCCAGGTAATGGTGGATGGCGGGGACAAGACGACCTTTAACAAGGCATTGCGCTCGGTGCTTCGCCACGATCCGGATGTTGTGATGATAGGTGAGATCCGGGATGCAGAAACGGCCGACATCGCCGTGAAAGCCTCACTCACCGGTCACCTGGTTTTCAGTTCGCTACACACAAACTCCGCGCCGGGCGCCGTCACTCGCATGGCCGACATGGGCGTCGAGCGGTACTTGATCGCCTCGACTCTTCGGCTGTCGATCGCTCAGCGACTTGTCCGCCGACTGTGTTCGCATTGTCGTGTGCCCGACAAGCTCACGGCCATCGAAGCGTTGTCCTTCAATCGAGCGGAGCTGGCGGGCACAGCCGCGTTTCGCAGTGGAGGGTGCCTCTACTGCGGCGGCAAGGGCTTTAGCGGACGACTGGGGCTCTTCGAGTTTCTATCCTTGGACGAGACCTGGTCGCACACCATCGCCAGCGGAGCCCAGGAAGCCGACTTATTCAATGAGATGAAGCTCCGCAAGCTGCCGACATTATTGGACGATGCCATGCTAAAAATCACGTCGGGTCTAAGTTCACCGGAACAGGTGCGGACGGCGGTTGCAGCCTGGTGACGGATTTATCAACCCATGCCTTCCTTCGCATTTACCGCACGAGACCCGAAAGGCCGCACCCAGCGTGGTATCCAGCAAGCGGGGTCGGCGATTGATCTAGCGACACAGCTCCGGCAGCGAGGTTGGCTGGTGCTGAACGTACAGGCGGCGGGTGATGCCGGTGGTTCGGGTATTTTGGAACTGATCGACCCGCGCAACTGGCTTCCCGTTCGCTCGATTGACATCGAAATGACGTTAACTCAATTGGCGGTGATGTTGCGGTCGGGGCTGACCCTGCTGGCGGCCCTCAATACCGCGGCGGAGCATGCCGATCGTTACCGACTCCGCCGAGTTCTGCATAACGTCATGGAGCGGATTCAGGAGGGAAGTTCGTTCAGCGACGCGCTCGCGGAGCATCGACAATTCAATCAATTGACCGTCCAGCTGGTCAAAGTGGGCGAGCAGACGGGCAATCTGGATGCTGTCATCGTGAGGGCATCTGAAGGCATGGAGCGCAGTCGGCTGCTGCGTTCGCAGGTGATCACGGCGCTCACCTACCCGGTTATTGTGCTTGTGGCCGCACTGGGTGTCACCGGTTTCATGATTGTGGGCGTGATTCCAAAGTTGCAGGTGTTCCTGAAAGTTATGGGGCACAAACTACCGCCTTCGACCCAGCTCCTGCTCGATATCTCGGCGTGGACGCAGGTGAACGGTTGGACGACGGTGGCAATTGTGGCGGGGATCCTCGGGGGACTGGCGACGGCGTACTCGATTCCGAAAGGGCGGTTGGTCATGGATCGTGGCATGCTTCGAATACCCCTGCTTGGACGCATCTTTCGCGTGGCGGCGACTGCGCTCTTCGCACGCGGCCTATGCATCATGGTTCAGAGCGGTGTCACCGTATTGGAATCGCTCCGCACACTGGCACGATTAGGGCGGAATCGTTATCTCACCACGGTGGTGGACAATGCCCGAACCCGTGTTTTTTCCGGGGGAGGTCTCTCCGAATCCCTCACCGAAACAAAGGATGCATTTATGCCGATGCTTGGGCGAATGACCGCCGTCGGCGAAGCAGCAGGAACCTTGGACATCGTGCTCGACGAGGTGGCGACCTTTCACGAAACACTCCTTGGCACGTTGATCCGGCAGCTCAGCTCGCTGGTTGAACCCGCGATCATCGTCTTCGTAGGCGGCATCGTGGGTTACGTCTACATCACTTTCTTCCTCGCCCTATACGCGGCCGCCGGCCCCACCGGAAAATAATCCTTCTCATTTTGTCCCTATGCATCCCTATCGAAAATGCCTTCCCCGAATCCTTCGAGGGTTTGTCAGCCTTCCATCGCTGATGTTTGCCTTGGTTGCCGCCCGTGGCCAGACATCCAACGACCGGAACCAACTCCTCAAGGAAGTGCGCCTGGGTTCATACGCCCCGGTTTCCGCCACCGCCGCCTCGGGACCCCGCGACCCAACCAGCCCCGACCCGCGCTTGCTGGATTCCCTGCGTGGCAGTCCCACCGGAAATACGGCCCGAATTCTGATCGGCACCCAAAACCAGGATGCCGTGAAGGCGGCAGATCGCATGATAGAGCTGATCGAAATGCAGCGAGTGACATTTACCGACGCCGCCCGATTGATCTCCGAGGCGACCGGCCTGAACATCGCACCCTCCCCCTTGGCGGGCACCATTCCGATCAGCCTTTATCTATCCCGCCTCATGGCAACGGACGTCCTGGAAAGCCTTTGCAACTCCCACGGGATGTGGTTCCGGAAAGATCCAAAAACCGAAGTCTATCGAGTTTTTACGATCCTCGAATTCAAACAGGATCTTGCATCCTTCCAGGAGGAAAAGACGGAAGTGTTCACCATGAAATATCCGAACGCCTTCGATATCGCGAATGCCATCCAGGATTTGTTTGGTGACCGAGTCCAAGTAACCACCGGGCAGTACGACCAGGAGCTATCCATGGAGCTGTCCCAACGTCTCCAACGATTCGACCTAATCGATCAACGAAGCTCTGGACTGGGGCTCTTGTCGTCTGGAAACGGCAGCCAGGCCGGCGGAGCGGGTAGCTTTGGCCAGGGGGGAGGCAATCTCGCCGGTTTCGGCGGGTTTGGTGGTGGGAGTCGGACGGCCCGCAGCTACCAGACTCAGCTCCAAAATCAGCGTGCTCAAAATGAGGTGCTGACTGCCGATCAGATCCAGACGCTTCAAAACGCAACGTCCGGCTCATCCAGCACCAATGGCATCAGCCAGATCCTTGAACGTAAGGTCAGCATCTTTGTGACCGTCCTGCGCCGCCAGAATCGACTGCTCGTGCGCACAGCGGATCAATCGGCCATGAACGACCTTCGCGAATTGGTGGCACAGTTGGACGTTCCGACGTCCCACGTGTTGCTCGAAGTCAAAGTGTTGAGCATTCAGATTGAGGACGGTTTTCTCTCATCGTTCGACTATGGAATGGATAATAGGCAACCCGAAAACCGCCTCAACGGAATATTCACCCCGGGAGAGATTCAACCACCACCTCTGACCGTTCCAAGGACCGTGAGTCCAGGCGGCACCGGGTATGATCCGAATGCTTTTGTCTTCCAGTACGTCGGGCAAAAAGTTCGCGCACGGTTGCAGTTCCTGGAATCACAGAACAAAGTCACCACTCTCGCCACCCCCATGCTCCTGACCGCAAACAACGAGGTCAGCCGGATATTCGTGGGCGAGGAACGGCCTCTCAACCAGAGTTTTTCGGGCCAGGGTGTGGCTCAAAACGGGACCACCACGTTTAATACCGTTGCGACGTCGGATATTAGGTTTCGCCCCGTCGGCAATACCTTGCTCATCACACCCAATATTAATGAAGACCGCACCGTCACGCTGCGATTGGTGCAGGAGAACTCCTCGATCAACGAGAAGGGCGCCACTGTCCTCGTCCCATCCGGCCCCGGATTTACTGAAAAACAAGTCGACACGGTCCAGACCCGCACCATCAGCGGCACCTTCATTGCCCAGGACAAACTGGCCGTCGTGGTTGGAGGTCTGATTGACGAGGGTATTAGAAAGAACCGAGAAGGCGTCCCGGGTCTCAGCCGAATCCCCATCATTGGTGGCGCGTTCCGTCGCGACAAAAATTCCAGCCGACGAACGGAACTGGTGATCATCATCAAGCCGTATGTCTTGAACACCCCCGGTGAGGCGGAACAGATCAGCAGGGATCTGGTCAAGGAATTGAGCATCCACCCCAAGGCTGAAGTTCTCGGGCAGGGCACGATGCAGATATTCCACACGAACGAAGTGGCGCTGCCCAAATCGCCGGCTGAACGGAAAAAATGGTATAACCGAGGCCGCTAGTGCAGTGCCAACGAGGATCGGAGCGAACCTACCGCCGCCAATCCAGATGAAGTCACCGGAGCCCCGAAAATGTTTCGAGAAAAAGGATGTTGTATTCTGTCTTGGAGGCGATTAAAATTCTCTCTCTGATATAGTCGCCCCATTTTTCTTTCGTTCTATGAATGCCCATCGCATGCACCGGCGAGGTCACGTCGTTTCCAGGAGCTCCCGGTTCGGTTTTACGTTGATCGAACTGCTCGTCGTGATCGCCATTATCGCGATCCTTGCGTCGATGATTCTGCCCGCGCTGGCCAAAGCCAAATCGCGGGCGCGCCAGACCCAGTGTCTCAACAACATGCGCCAGATCGGAATCGCTCTGGTTCTGTACGAGACCGACTTCCGACGAATGCCACCGAAAGACTCCCAGGTCGCCGATTTCATGAATCCCAAGTCGGGGGGCTGGCGTCCCAATTGTCTCTACCTCATCGCTCCGTTTCTCCAAGGGGTGAGTTCGAATACCCCCAGCTCGAAAATTTACGCCTGCCCGGATGCCAAGAAACCCGGCGACGGCAGTGATGCGACCAAGTTAAGTTCGACGAGTTACCTGCCCAACGCGGTTATTATGGAAAAGTCCATGTCGGCGATTCCCTCACCCAGCGAGGTCGCGGTTAACCAGGAGACCATCCGCCTGGTTAGTTTTACGGCACTCCGGCCTGCGTGGGGCAATGATTTCGGCCTTTGCACCGGGCAATATACTTACTGGCACGTCAACCTGAAGCCCGGTGTCGACTGGTACTCCGATATTCATAATCGCGGAGGTAACCTGACGTTTGCCGACGGGCACGCCGATTTCCGAAAGGCCGCTCTATTGCGCGCGAAGAATTTTGGCCTCCTGGACGGTTCCTCGGGCAAAGAGGAGGATACTAATCGGGCAAGCGATACCGCCTGCTACAAAGGAGTCGCCAATTGAGATCGTCCTCGAAGTGTGGAATGATTCTGAGAGAATGGGCGCTGGGTCAGTCCTGAACCGCCCCTTGTTCAACCTGTGACTCGAATCGAGAAACAGGTGTCGGTCGAGGGGATTTTCTCGTATCGGCTCCATGCGCCCCATGGCGACGCGCATAAACCAGCTTGCCGTTCACATAGGTTTGAAGTGCCTGCGTCGCGGCGATTTTCTTGTCCGCACAGGTCAGCAGGTCGGTGTCGAGCACGACGAGGTCGGCAAGTTTGCCGGGTTCGATCGAGCCAAGCTGATCGTCGCAGCCCAGAATGCGCGCATTGTTGATCGTGTAGAAGCGGATGGCCTGTTCCCGCGTGAGGGCTTCCTCCGGATGCAGCGGTTTCTCATACCGCTTCGTGCGACGCGTGACAGCCGTCGCCATACCGAGAAATGGATTGTAAGGGTTCACCGATCTCAGCGAACCAATCTTCTGCATGTGGTCGGAGCCACCCCCCGCGACGGCGCCGGCCTCGAAGAGACTTCGCAACGGTTGAAAGTAACGCAGCCGATCGTAGCCGAACTGTTTCACGAGCGTGTGGGCGTCGAGGTAAAGCCAGGCCGGCTGAATATCCATCATCACCCCGAGCCGCGCTGCCCGGGCGATGGCCTCCTCGCTCATAAAGTTTGAATGGCTGATGCACGGGCGCGTTTTCCGCACGGGCAATTCCTGGTCCACCTCCGCATACGCGTCCAGAAGCGCGTGCACCGCGCCGTCGCCGACTGAGTGCGCGGTGAACTGCAGGCCGGACTCCACGGCGGCACGCACCATCGGCACCAGCCGCCCCTGAGAAATGAACCGCACGCCACGGTAATCGGGATCGCGAATGGAGTAAATTTCACTCACACCCCACGGCTGGCGCATAAACGCGCTGCCCGTGAGCATCCCGCCGTCGAGATACGTTTTGATGCCGATGATGCGCAGCCAGTCGTCCCGATTCTTGAAGAGCGGGTCGCGGCTAACCAGGCGGATGCTTTCCAGAATGTTCGTGAGCGAGCCAATGGATTCAATATGCTGCGAAACATGCACGCGCACGGTCAGTTCACCGCGCGCGCGCACTTCCCGATACGTCTCGATGTCGTCCAGCCCCGCGTCGCGGTCGCACACGCTCGTAATGCCCGCAGAATTGTAGTCCGCGAACAGTTCTTTCAGCCGACGCGTCTTGTCGGCGCGAGACGGCGGGTGGGGCGCAGACATCACTTTCACGTACCGCGTTCCATTGCGCAAAATGCCCGTTGGCTCCCCCGTTCTGGGATCTTTCTCGGCGAAGCCACTGCCGCCGTCGGTGACTTTAAAGTCGCGATCAATGCCGCTGAGTTGCAACGCCAGGCTGTTGAGCGACGCATCGGGGCCGGTCGCGAAAATCACGGGATGTTTCGGCGCGACGCGATCCAGCTCGGCGCGCGTCGGATAACGCTGCTCGCGCAATCGCGTGATGAAGACCTGCCGCACTTCAATCCAGCCACCTTCCTCCACCACGCGGCTGCGAGCATGGATGTAATCGAGCACGTCCTGGATGTTTTCCATCGGGGGAATCGCGTGGTCGAGCTCGGTCAGGCACGCGTTCGCCGGATGCATGTGCGAGTCCATCAATCCGGGCAGGACCAGCCGGCCGTGCAAATCCACAACCTCGGTGCGCGGGCCGCGCAGTTTCAACACCTCAGCGCTCCGGCCAACCTGAAAGACGCGTCCGGCCTGCACGGCGATGGCTTCGCGGATAGAGAAACGTTCATCCACAGTAACTATTTTACCATGGTGTAAAATGAGGTCGACATCAGCCCCGCAGGCCGTTGTTACAAATCCAAGCAGCCAGCAGCAGGAAGCAATATAGGGAAGAAAACGATTCATACCGTGGAACCATTGGCCAGAGTCGTCGTGATATTCACGGCCGCCAAGGAACGATGCGCCGGTCTGCCTGGCGACACAAGGCGCAGACTTGGCAAGTATTCGCCGGTCTGGGTATGATTCACCATCACTTTAATTGTGATGGGATTCTGTGAATTTGAGTGAGCCGAAGCCTTCGTAGGACATCCATTAAACTGCATCATATGAATCCGATCAAAGCTTTGTGGGAGAAAGGTGACTTTACTGAGATTGCCGCCTTGATGCGACGCTCGGTAGAAGCCGTGGTCAAGAAAGGCTGAATACCTATTATGAACTGGGATGAAATGTATCAAAAAGGCGAGGTGTTCTGGGATAAGGGCGCGCCGGCGCCGGCCATGAAGCAGTATCTGGAGCGTCAGACGGTGCGTGGGCGCGCGCTGGTGCCGGGCTGCGGCCGCGGGCACGAGGTGGCGCTGGCGGTGGAGCACGGGTTGGACGCGACGGGGCTGGACATCGCGCCGACGGGGGTGGCGGAGGCGCGAGCGCTGTATCCGCAATTGACGGAGCGTTTCGTGACAGGGAATCTGTTTGATCCGCCGGAGACAATGCGCGGCGCATACGATGTGGTGCTGGAGCATACCTGCATGAGCGCGCTACCTCCGACGTTGCGCGCGGACTACCGGCGCGGCATCGACCAGACGCTGCGGATCGGGGGCTTGCTGATCGGGGTGTGGTTCATCAATCCGGCGCTCGATCCGGGTGAAGAGGGGCCACCTTTCCCGTTCCGGGTGGCTGATCTGACGGCGCTCTTTGCAGACGGCTACGAGATCGTGGAGGATTATGTGCCGGATGTGGCCTTTCCTGGGCGAGAGGGCCGGGAGCGATTGCGCGTGCTGCGGCGATTGGAAACGGTCTGAGCTATGCGCGTTCTGATCGACGAATGCCTGAACTGGTGGTTGAGCTCTGCTCTCACCGGCCTTGGCGCGATCTCGGCAACTCTGTTGATGGGGTTTCCGACATCAACCTGCTCATCATTCTCAACCATTCTGATTGCGAAGCGCATCAAGCTGTGGCGTGAGCCATCGGCGGGTTGCCGACGATTGATCCCTTTGTGCTGGCGAAGCGCGGATTCGAGCGCAGTGTTCGCGCCTTCTCCCCGAAGTTTGCCAGCATTCAGCGCAACTATCGCGTGTTGCACGGGGCGGATCCGCTGGCGTCCATCAACCTGGATGCCGGCATGGAAAAATTCTTGCGCGAACAAGCCGTCCGTAATCTGCGGTTGCGCCTCGTCTATTCGTTCGTCACCCGTGCCCAACACAAATCTTACGACCGGTTTGTCCTGCGCCATATCACTCCGTTTTTTGTGCAATGCTCCGAAGTGTTGCGCTTGAGCGGCGTGACGATTCCATCGGCGTTCGAAGGGAGAATTCCGGTGTTGGAAAAGGAATTCAAAATTGACGGCCAGGTGTTGCGCGATCTGCTTGCCCTGAAGAAACGGCCGGTTCGCTTTTCGGAAGCCGCCGCGGCTGGGTGGCACAAGCGGCTGTTTCCGGTTGTGGATGCGGTGCTCGTGTGGGTCGAATCGCACTGGCAAGACCCGAAGCAATGAACTGCGTGCCATTTCCCATTTTCGCGGCCGCTGAGGATGGCGTATTCAGCTTTCTGCACACGCTGAATGGGCCGGAGTTTCTCGGGCTGTTCGCAGCCTGGTTTGCCCTCACGTTTGTCACGGTCTTGATTCTGCGAAAGCTCGGGCGTGATACGCCGCTGACCAGCATCATTGGTTTGAGTTGTTTTGAACTGCTCGGTATGTTGGGAATTATCATCGGTTCGGCCCACGGTCTGCACACGTGGGAGTATTTGATTCTGATGATGGTCCTTGGCGGAGTCGCCTTCCTGCTGCGCGTCGACTTCAAAAGTTCAGCTGATTCGAGTGGAAGCTGGTAGAGCAGTTGCTCGGGCAGCAGTGGTTCCTGTGGCGGCTGTGGAGGCTGTGGAGGTTCGTGATGATCGGCGTGGGTTATCGCAAAGAACTGGCGGGTTGGATTGATTCGACCCCGCGTGGCATTCGTTGCCTTGAAATTACGGCGGAGCATTTCTTTCACGGTGGCGAGGAGCGGCTCGCCCAGCTCGCGGGGCAATTTCACCTTTTCGTGCACGGGCTGGGTCTGAGTCTGGGCACACCCGAGCCACTTGATTCAAAAACGCTCGATCACTTCGCTCGCGTCGTGCGTGTCGCAAATCCCCAATGGATCAGTGAACACATCGCCTTCACCCGCACCGCCGAAGCGGAGCTCGGTCATCTCAATCCCGTCCCTCCGACGCACGAAGTGCTTGGTATCATCGCGGATCACGCCCGCGAAGTCTCTGCCCTCTGCGGCAAGCCGATTCTGCTTGAGAACATCACCTCGCATGTGCGGTTAACCGGGGATTTGTCCGAGACCAATTTTCTGAACGAACTGTGCGAGCGCGCCGACTGTGGGTTGCTTCTCGATGTCACAAACTCGTTTGTCAACAGCCGCAACCATGGCTTCAACCCAATGGAATGGGGCTCGTCTTCCATGCGTATGCCCGGACTCACTGCCCGGCGGGCGCCCATTCAGTGACCCATGACGCCTATGGATTCTGCCGCCATGTCCGCACATATCGGCCGGACTCCCTTTGCAAAGCGGAATGGAACCGGCCCGGCTTCGCCTTCTCCCAGGAACGAATCGCGCTTCGCTTCGTTCGCCACAAACAGACGGGCCCCCAGACCAATCCGGCAATTCAACTCTTCTTTCGCTTTAGGCAACCCTGTCGAGAATTGATATTCTATTTCAGGCTGTGACTCTGGTTTCCCGTGAGGGTCTTGCTTTTGACCTCGATGCGACCCGGCGGGTGAACCTTTGGCGAGAGCGAGGGAAAATGTTTCTACAGGGTGGAGCTCGTCCGAGAGTATCCACGCAAAGAGCTGGGAGCGGGTGAGGTTATTTGGACGGCGGCTGCAACGCGCCCTTGTGTTTCCAGAGCCGATCTTTCAACTGCGGAAATAGTTCGAGCGCGCTGTCGCGGAGGACTTGCTGACCCATGCGGAGCGCGTGTTCTTCGCGCAGCTCACCACGCTCGACTTTTTCGGCAAGCGCCTCGGCCAGGCAGCGGCGAGTGAACTCGGTGGCTCCGTAAATGCCCTCAACGTGATGGGCGTCGGCTCCCCACATCAGGTGGTTGCTTGGCATCACTTCAAACCACTCCTGATAGGCTCGCTTGGCCATCGAGTAGCTGATCGTTGGCAACCATACGGAATCGATCCATACGTTCTTGCCATAGCGCTGCATGATGGCACCCGTCTCACCCACCCAGGGATATCCACCATGAAATAGAATGAACTTCGTGCGCGGATTGGCTGCAATCAAATCCAACAGGTTCATCGGATTGGAGCCCTGGATTCGCGCGTGTCCTGTGTGGATTTGAAAAGGTAATTCGAGTTTGGCGCTGAGCTCGGTGATGTGCCACACGATGAAGTCCTCAAATTCTTTTATCTCAACGTCGGAGAGCTGTGATTTCGGGCGGCCATAGACCCGTGCCGCACGTTCTTTGGGCACTCGATCGAATTGGAGCGTGCGTTCATAGGCCGTTGTGGTCTTCAAACACACCGCCCCAGCCGCTCTGCCCGCCTTCAGCCAATGTTCGATGACCCCCAGATAGTCATCCAGTGTCGCCGTTGGTAATTTCGCTTCCCGTGCGTAGCGAAACGGCGAGTCGACTTCGGCGGCGTATTCCGACGGATGGAAACCGCGCAGAAGGCGAGTCACATTCAGGACAGCGACACCGAACGGGTAGTAGCTCGTGTGCCCGAGCCGGTCCCAATACGGATCGTTAAACATCAGCTCGATGTTGGCGCGCTCAGTGACCACCTTATAAATCCAATCTTCGTTCTGGTAGTTGGCGAAGATGCGGCGGTTCACATCGCGCGCCTGTTCATCCGTAATGGTCTCGAAGTCCACGCCATATAGGTCTGTGAACGCGGACAGTTGATAGCGGTAGAAACTTGTGGCGCGGGCGTTGGAGAAATCGTTCTTCGCCTTGGGCCACCAATCATCGAACCGCCCGCTCTCCGGCCATCGCGTGACGGGTTGAATCCAGGTGAAGTAGCTGCTGCTCCAAATCGAGTATAGGTTCATGCCCACACCTTCCGCAGTGCGCACCGAGCCTTGAAGGATGGCGAAAGGCTTCAGGTGATCGTGCGTGTCGATCGCAGGTACGCTGTCGAGATGCGATTTGATCCGACGGAAAGTGTCGGTCTTTTTCACATCGATGGATTCCCCGGAGCAGACCATGGCGAGAAACGCAAAGAGAACCGTGCAGAAAAATTTCATGAGCCGAGACTAAACGGATCGTCGGAGGCGCTCAATACGAATGAGCGTCCATCGCGGGAATGCCCGCGTTGTCATTGCAGAGGATCAACTCCGGCGCAGTTAAGGCACTCCAATCACTCGCGATATTCGGGCCTTGATTTTCTCTTCGCCAGACATTCGGACTCTCAATTCCTGCCATCACCTCCGTCCGCCGTGGCGCACGCCACGGATCTGAACTTTTCAGGAGCTCTTAAATTGACACCTGTTACGGTGCGACTCCATTAAACGACACAAACCGCGTGACAATGAGTTCTCCATCCGATGGCCCCGACGGCTGCGACCACAGCAGCGAAGCCGGAAGCGGCCCGCTTGTGCTGCAAGCTCGCGGCATCTCGAAATCCTACGCCGACCGCCACGTACTGCGCGACGTGTCCTTCCGTCTCTATGCCGGACAGCGGCTGGCGCTCACCGGCCCCTCCGGCAGCGGCAAGACGACGTTACTCAACTGTCTGGGGGGTGTGGATCGTCCCGACTCCGGCTCCGTCGTGGTACATGGCCAGGCACTGGAGCGGCTTTCCAGCGACCAACTCGCCCAGGTTCGCCGCCGCCGGATCGGCACCGTGTTTCAATTCTTCCATCTGCTGCCCACGCTGACGGCGTTTGAGAACGTCGAGTTTCCTCTGCAGTTGATCGGAGTGCCGTCGGATCCCCGTCGGCTGCGGGTGCAGTCGTTGCTGGAACGGGTGAATCTTGCGGCGCGAGCCCACGCGTTTCCCGCGCAACTTTCCGGCGGTGAAATGCAGCGGGTAGCCATCGCACGAGCGCTCATCCACCAACCGGACATCATCCTCGCCGACGAGCCGACCGGAAATCTGGACTCGGCCAACGGGGAGAACGTCCTCGCACTGCTTCACGATCTCACCGAAGAGACCCACACCGCGCTGGTGCTCGTCACCCACAGCCTGGAAGCGACGCGCATTTGTCACCGCACGATCCATCTGCGAGATGGCGCAATACTCTCTGAAAAGGCTCACACCTAATTCGATGAGGTTTGCGCCTTCGAGCGGGTTGACGGCCACACTGCTGCGAAAGTTCACGCTGCGGCATTGGCAGGCGGCGCCCGGGCAATCCGCCGTGCTGGTGGTGATTCTGGCACTGGGAATTGCAGTCTTCTTCGCCATTCGCCTGGCCAATCGGGCCGCGCTGGGCAGTTTTCAGAACTTCACCGACCTCATCACCCAGGAAAGCGACTGGGTGATCCGCGCGCCAGCCGGGTTGCTGCCGGCATCCCTGCTGACGGAATTGAGGGGCCGATTGAACCCGCAGCCCGTCGGCATCATCCCCGTCTTGGAGACGACTGGAGCCCGCCCGCAAACGGACCCGGACGAGGCCATCGGGTCGCGAGAGAGCTTTCAACTGCTTGGGGTTGACCTGATTGGCATTCAGAATCTGGCGGCCAGAATCGTTCAGGAACGTTCTTGGTTCGGACAGGCCAGCTCTTCCGCGTCGGTGGCGGGCAGTTCGGAACGATTCTGGCAGATCTTTCGAAACCCGCGCGCTGTCTTCATCAGCGCGGCGTTGGCGGCGCGTGACAAGCTACGGCTGGGTGACCCATTCACGCTGGTTGTAAACGAGAATATCGCGACGCTCGAAGTGGCTGGGATTATCCCCGCGAAAAGAGATGGGCCGCAGGCTCCGGCCACGCTGCTGGTGATGGACCTGCCCGCAGTCCAGTCGCTCAGTGGCAATAGGAATTTTCTCAGCCGCATTGAGTTCATTGTGGAACAAGGGCCGGACGCCAAAACGCGGCGCGCCAAGCTGAAGGAGCGCTTGGAAAGTTGGAGCCAGGAACGATGGCTGGTCTCCTCGCCGACGGATCGGCGGGAAAGCGCCGCCACAATGACTCGGGCCTTTCGGGTCAACCTCACCATTCTCTCGCTGATCGCCTTGTTAGTGGGCCTCTATCTGATCTTTCAAGCTCTCGATGGGGCCGTCGTCCGGCGGCGGGAGGAGATCGGGATTCTGCGGTCGCTCGGCGTCGAGGAGTATTACATCCGACGCGCATGGTTGCTGGAGGCGGCTCTGTTGGGGCTGGTGGGAGGAGGTCTCGGCGCTTTGCTGGGTTGGGCCGGCGCCCAATTCTCGGTGCGACTCGTGGGCCGCACGGTCAACGCGCTCTACTACTCGACCCACCTCCAATATGCACAGCTAGACTTGGAAGAACTGTCTGCGGCGCTGCTTTTGGCGGTGGCAACGAGTCTCCTGGCCGGTTGGATTCCAGCACGGGCGGCGGCACGCACCCCGCCGGCGCAGATTCTCGTCCGGCATGCACTCGCGGCGCCAGGACTGCAATTCTGGCGCAAGGAATGGCTGGGCGCGATCATTGCCCTGGCTGGTTTCGCCTTAGTGTTGCTGCCACCCTTGCGCTTTGCGGGCGGGGTACGCTTTCCGTTGGCGGGGTATCTCGCCGGGTTGTGTTGGATCTTGGGCGCCGGCGTTCTAAGTAGCGGTGTTCTACGAACTCTGGCCCGCCTGGCCCGACCGTTGGGCCGTTGGCTGATTCCGGCGAAGATCGCTGCCGGGCACCTGGTTCAACCGTCCGGACGGCACCGACTCGCCGTGGCGGGACTGGTGTGCGCCATCGCCATGACGGCCGGCATGACAATTTTGGTCGCAAGTTTTGATACGACCATGCGCGGTTGGATCGAAGGGACATTCCAGGCGGACCTCTACATTTCCAGCAGCGGCGCACAGAGCGCCTCCACGGAAAACCGCATTTCACCGGAAACTTGGAAAAGCATGGTCACCCATCGAGCCGTCGCCGAGGTCAACGCCGTTCAGACTTGCGACGTGCAGTTGTCCGAAGGGCAGACAACCCTGTCCGGTGTGGAATTGGAGGTGATGCATCGGCGCACGCGCCTACCCTGGATTCAGCCGCCGCTTTCCAATGATGTCTTTGCTTTTGAACGAAACGCAGGGCTCGCGCTCGTCAGCGAAAGCTTCAGCGAACGGTTTCGGTTGCGCCGAGGTGACCCCGTCACGGTGCCGACGCCCAAGGGCAAAAGGAAACTGATCATCGCCGGAGTCTTCTCCGACTACGGAAATGAACGGGGATCCATCCTGGTCGAGCGGCGACATTTCGCCGCCTGGTTTCAACACGAGCAGTTGTCGGGGCTCATGGTGTTTGTCCGGGATGGTTTCTCCATCGAGACGTTGCGCGGGGAATGGTTGGCGCGCCATCCGGGCCTGCGGATTTTCAGCAACGCCCACCTGCGGTCGGAAATTCTCCGAATCTTCCGGCAAACCTTCGCGATCACCTACGCACTCGAAGTCATCGGTGTGCTGGTGGCCATGATCGGACTGGGCCTGACCCTTGTCAGCGTACTGTTGGAGCGGCGTGGGGAATTGACGACTCTGCGGGCTCTGGGGCTAAGCCGCGGTGAGATCGCGCAGGCGACGGCCTGCGAAGGGCTGGCGCTCGCATTCGTGGGAGTCGCCGTGGGCACGGTCGTGAGCCTCGCGCTCGGGTGGATGCTCATTTACGTGATCAACAAACAAACCTTTGGCTGGACGCTCGGCTTCGATGTTCCGTGGCTGCAGATTGCCGGACTGGCACTTCTGGTGATCAGCATTGGCACCGGCGTGGCCTACGGTGTCGGAAGGTGGGGAGCGGATCTGCCGGCGGATCAGGAGGAATAAAAGAATGAGACCAAACCGAATCCTCAGGTTGTGGGTACTGACCCTCTGGAAGGGCGCGGCTAAAATGCGCGCCCTGATTCCCACGTCGGCTGTGTTCAGCCTGCTCTGGTCGCTGGCGGCCGCAGAGATTCAGCCGCCACGGAAGACGCGCGACGGGTTCGCGGTTCCGCAACCGGGGCATCGCTTTGAATTTCCCACGGACCATGGGAGTCATCCGGATTTCAAGATCGAGTGGTGGTACGTGACAGGGCATTTGTTTGGCGAGCAGGGGCGGCGTTTCGGTTTTCAGGCAACTTTCTTCCGGCGTTCCGGGCCACTGCCCACGAACGGGACCATGGTGACAGCCCGCTCAGAGCTATTTGGCAACGAGGAGCTGCACCTCGCGCACATGGCGCTGCTGGATGTGCCAGGCGAGCGGTTCATCCAGGAGGAGCGGTTGAACCGACAGGGCTGGGATGCCGAGTCGAGCACCAACACGCTAGCCGTGCGTAACGGCAACTGGTCCTTGAGTGTTGGCACCCATGCAAACGGCCCATTCTCGCTGCAAGGTTCCATTCGCAGCGCGGCCGCCTTTTCGCTCGAGATGACCCCGGTCAAGCCGCTCGTGGTCTTCGGTGAGAAGGGTGTTTCACGGAAGGGCGCGTCGCCGACGGCGTCGAGTTACTACCTGACGTTCCCGCGACTGGAGGTCGCGGGCGTCGTGACTCTCGAGGGAAGGAATCAGGTCGTCCACGGGCAGGCGTGGATGGATCACGAGATCAGCAGCAACCAATTGGATGAGGACCAGGCGGGTTGGGATTGGGCCGGTTTGCAACTCAAAGACGGCCGGGAAATTATGGCGTATAGGATCCGCAAGAAGGACGGCAGTAGGGACCCATTCTCCCAGCTGGCCTGGGTGGATGCGAACGGCGCCGTCACAAATTTCAATAGCGGGCACTTCACATGGACGACCGTCCAAACCTGGAAAAGCCCCATCACGGGCGGCATCTACCCAGTTCGGATACAGCTCACGACGACCGATCCCATTAGCGGGCAGCCCGCAATTTTCATCCTGGAACCGCTCGTTTTTCAGCAGGAGTTGGGTGGCGTTCTCAGTGGCATTTCGTATTGGGAAGGCGCCTGCCGCGTGCGGAACGAAAAGTCGGAAGACGTGGGATCGGCCTACCTGGAACTGACGGGCTACGCCGGAAGCCTTACGGAGCGCTTCCAATAAGAACCACCTAGAATCGAATGCGCGCCCAACAGAAAGTGGCGGGTCCCCGACTTCAAAGGGGACTGCGTGACCAGCGGTAAGCAACAAGACCATTCAACTCACGGACAAAAAGCTGATCACCCGCCACGGCAAGATGCGCCCACGTTTCAACGTCCGTGAGGTTCCGCTTGTCAAGCAGGTCAAACTTCTCCTTGTTCGCGCGAATTAGCAGGAGTACGCCACGCTGGTCGAGGGCGAGAATTCGATCCCCACACGCGACGAGGCTCATGTACTTGCCGAACGACTGATCCGTCGTCCAGTTCTGATGGCCAGTCTGCATGTCGATCGCCATCAGGCGCTGGCTCTTGAGATGGTGGTAGGCAACGCCTTCTATGACAACCGGCGTGCTCATGTAGCCCTGCGATTTGTTTCTCCAGACTTCGATAACGGTGAACTTGCCATCGGACTGAGCGACCTTGAACCCCATCGTCTTCCCGCCATAAGTACTGGTGAAGAGCGTGCCATTATGGACGACAGGCGTCAGAATGTTCATGCCGCGAAAGGCTTCCACCGGCTGCTCCCACAGGACCTTGCCATCAGCGGGGTCCACGCCAGCGAGCTTCTCGCGGGTTTGCACCACCAACTGGCGCTTGCCTGCGAGTTCCGCGAACACCGGTGACGAAAACGCGCTACCCATCATGCCGCCCTTGTCCTGCATCGACCGCCAAACAATCGTTCCGGTAAGCTTGTCGAGCTTCGCTATGGATCCGCCGGCCTGGACGTAAACCGAATCGCCATCAATCAGCGGCGAGCAGACAAAGCCGAAGTCAGGCACCGAGGTGCCGAGTTCTTTCACGAAATCCTTGCGCCACTTCTCTGTGCCGGTGGCAGCGTCGAGACATACCAACACGTCGCGCATGCCAGCCACGTAAAGCCTGTCGCCGTCCAACGCGGGCGTGGAGCGGATCCAGTCTCCATTCGATTTGGCGAAAAACGGGACGGTCATGGCTCCTTCCCACTGATAACTCCATAATTCGTTGCCTGTGGTTCGATCGAAGGCACGCACAACCTCGGCCTTCTTATCCTTTGATTCGGTTGTGAAAACCCGGCCAGCGTTCACAACGGGCCCGGAGTAACTGGGGCCAAGGTCGACGCGCCAGACGCGCTCAAGATGTTTGGCGTCGAGCTTGTCGGGCCACGCCGGGCCCGCAAATTGACCGTCACGCTCCGGCCCGCGCCACTGAGGCCAGTCAGGGATTGTGGCGTGGGCAGGCGTAGCGACGGCGGTCAGCAAAAAGAGCAGGATCGAAGACAGTCTCATAGGGATGGTCATTTTCCGAGAATCAGGCTCCCGTTCCCTGCCCGATTCCAGGTACGCAGCGCCTTTTCTGTCTATACAATGTCTACATTATTTAATTATGTCAATATTTTGTATCGAAAATACCGCAAGGCGAAATGGCGAAGCTGCTGGGTGACGACAAAAGGCCAAGGCATGCCGCAGACCGCCCGAGGCCACCACGCCCCTGCGGTCCGGACTTTCTTCTGGATCAGGACTCCTGAACTCGTGGAAACAGTGACCCCTCACCCGGCCTCGGCGGCTACCCCACATCGGATGTGGGGAGGGCGGGGTGAGGGACCTACGGGTGTCGCGCTTTTTCCAAGTCAGCAAAACGTCTCGCTGCGATATGAGGTATCCTGAGGATCTCCCCCTGAACCAGACCGTCGTAGTCGCGGACGGCAGTCCGCGCAAATCTCTTTCCTGCAACGGTTCATGGTCTTAATTCATGTCCATTCGTTGGGAAATCTCCCTCCCCCGGATCCGTGGGGCGTATATCAGCGGTTCCGCGGTTGTGGATCCGGAGCTTCATGGCAAGACCGCGAACCCGCGAGCGCCTCGGCGGGCTCTTGAAATTCTACAACCGGGGAGCGGGACGAGTTTTTGACCGTACGGACTACAGGCGCTTCACGCGGATATTCTTGTACCGGATAATGCTCTTCGGATCGTGCGCTTGGAGCGCAAACGTGCCCTGATCCAATTTGCGGGTGAAATCCTTGCCGGGTTGAGTTCCCGCGGGTTCGTTATATTCCATGACGGTCTGGCCGTCGACTTTCACCGTAACATGACTGCCATGGACAACGATGTGCTGCGTCCACCACTTTTTGTCCTGCGCCGGTGTGGACTTGACGTTGACCACATCGTAAAGGCTCCCGGTCTTTTTCCAGTCGCTGTGGGATACATTAACCTGGGTTTCAAAGCCATACTTCGGCCAGCCCGTTTCCTGGTACCGGGTATGGAAGTAAATCCCGCCGTTGGAGCCCGGCTCAGTCATTACATCAACCTTCAGTTCGAAATCTTTGAAGGACGCAAGCGGTCCTGTGTAGAACAGGTGACAACGATCGCCGAAGGCTTTAAAGGCTCCGTTCTCCATCGACCAAGTGGTCTTGTTTTCATTGGCTGGAGTCCAACCGTTGAATGACTTGCCGTCCGTTAGGCTGACAAATCCGCGGTCGGGATTGTCAATGGTAGAGCATCCAACCGCCACGGCAATGAGGGCGATAGGGCTGAGTATCGAGCTTAATTTCATCCCGGCCATTCTGCCCAATCGAGGTCTGATACGGCAACCTGTTTATTGAAATCGGAGAGAATTGAACCCCAAGCCAGCCCCCGAACGGCGAAGAATTCCTCCGATGATCTCATTTCTGGCAATAGAGGCGGCGTAACACGCCCGGCAGCAGATCCGGCAAATCCTCCGCGATGAGGCCGGGCCCGAATTCGACTGCCGCAGCTCCGTGCACCCACACCGCTGCGGCTGCTGCTAAGAATGGCTCCATTCCTTGCGCGAGGAGCCCGAGCACGATTCCGCTGAGTACATCCCCCGACCCCGCCGTCGCCAATGTCGGCGGCGCATTAGCGTTAATGACCACGCGACCATCCGGCGCTGTGATCACTGTATCGCTGCCTTTGAGGAGTAGAATGGCACCACTTCGACGGGCGGCGGCACGCGTACGGGTGAGCTTGTCGCCGCTCGGGTCGAAAAGTCGACGGAACTCGCCGTCATGCGGCGTCAGAACGCAAGGCCCAGTGATCGCCTGATCGAGCACCGAAGAATCCTTCTGGAAGGATGAGATCGCATCCGCATCGAGCACCGTGGGTCGGCCAGTCTTCAGCATGGCAAGAGCCCGGGTGCGAGTCTCGTCACCGGCGCCCGCACCCGGTCCGATCAGGAAGGCCGAGAATCGATGATCATCGAGCAATCGGTCGAAATCCTTCGGCTGGGTCAACGGCTGAACCATGATGCTGCTTAGAGCCGCCGCATAGATTGGAAGGGCGATCTCGGGCACCGCAATCGTTGTCAGGCCCGCTCCCGCCCGAGCTGCAGCCCGGGCTGCCATCCGGGCGGCACCGGTCATCGGGTAGCCACCGCAGATCAGCGCGTGGCCGCGGGTATATTTGTTGCCGACCACCTGAGGCTGCGGCAGATCGGCAAGCCAAAGTCTCGGATGGTTCTCAAAAGTATCCGGGACAACCTGCTCGAGCACGGAAGGCGGGATACCGATGTCGGCAACAACGATCTCCCCACAAAGCAATCGGCCCGGCAATAATAGGTGCCCCGGTTTCTTGCGAAAGAAAGTGATGGTCAGAACCGCCGCAACAGCGCCCAAGGTTTCGCCGGTATCGCCCATCAGGCCGCTGGGAACATCGACGGCAACGATTGGCATTCCACTACGGGCCGCGGCAGCCAATGTCTCCAGGGCCGCTCCACCGAGCGCCCGACTGAGCCCTGCCCCGAAGAGTGCATCCACCACGAGTTCGGTCCCGTCGAGGACGACGGGTGCCAGTGGCTCGACGCCCCTACCCCACCGCTGCGCGTTATGGCGCGCTTCGCCCGCTAAAAGATCGCGCTGGCCGAGCAGGCCGACGCGCACAGGCCACCCAGCTTCAGCAAGCAGCCGAGCAGCCACGAAACCGTCACCGCCGTTGTTGCCGGGTCCACATAGCACGGTGACCGGTCGTGCGGACCATCGCTGCTTTATTTCTTGCGCGACGGCCCTGCCGGCATTCTCCATGAGTTCAACGGCTGGCCTGCCAGCGGCAACGGTCAGACGGTCCGCTTCTTCCATCCGGCGGACGTCGAGCAACGCTGTTTCGAAGTTCATCATCTCTCCCACCCTATTGATTGAGCAGCCGCCAAAGTCGTCTGTATTCGGCGTCGGTGATTCTACAGCTTACCTTTGCTGCTGGGAATCACACCGGAAATACGGCGGTCATGCTGGCAGGCGAAGTCAACTGCCTTGGCGAACGCCTTGAAAAGACACTCCACGACGTGATGCGGTTCGCTTCCGTAAAGCAATTCGAGGTGGAGATTGCAGCGGGCCTCGTTGGTGAACCCCTGGAAAAACTCGCGCGCCAAACCAAAGCGGAAAGCGGATGACTGATCCTGGGTGCGGTCCGCCTGGGAAATCTTTCGTTGGGCAAACTTCTCCATGCCCCGCCACACCAGGTATGGGCGCCCACTGAAGTCCACGACACATCGGGCAAGACATTCATCCATCGGCACGTACGCTTCACCTGTGAATGAGTTTTTTGGATGAAACCCGGTGCCGTATCGACGAATGCCCCGTTTATCCCCCAACGCAATCGCCACTGCTTGTCCCAGAGCGATCCCGCAATCCTCCACCGTGTGGTGCGCATCCACTTCCAGATCTCCGCGACACCGCAGACGCAGATCAACCACCGAATGGCGGGCAAATGCCTTGAGCATGTGATCAAAGAAGCCAAGTCCCGTTTTGACGACGGCCTTGCCGGTGCCGTCAAGGTTGAGATGGAGATCGATGGACGTTTCCGAAGTCGTCCGTTTAACGTGGGCCTGTCGCAGAGTCATCGGGACAATCTTACCCCAACCGTCTGAGGGAGGAAATGGGGAAGCCGCATTGACACGACCAAAGCTTTTTTTAGACGATGATGGAACTTGGCATACCGCAAGAGACGTCCCAACACCAACGGAATTAGCGGCACGATGAACCTCCCTTTTACCGATGGCCATATCTCGAAGAATTGGCTCCCCCAGGCGTCGTCGCCGCCTCCTTGCCCTGGTTGCGCTTTTTTCCCGGAGTCCACTCTCTACCGGCTTCGGCTCGATTTGCGGTTGCCGACCGGCCGCAAGCGGCAAATCCTCTCTGCCGAAATGTCTGCTGATCGACAACAATCATGAAAGCGCCCCTGGCGGATCTGGGTTTTGCTCAGGTCGATCTAGATCGAGCCCGTCGAAAGGGCTTCCCGGAAGTCATTTATGGCAGCGGCAAGTCGCCCGCTCAAGTGGTCGGCATCGCGACAACTCTCTTCCGCGCCCATGGTCGCGTCTTGATTACTCGCATTGATGCCGCGCACGTCCGGGCGGTACGGAAACATTTCCGCACCGCCGTCCACCATGCCGCCGCGCGATGTCTTTGCATCGAACGCGAACCGCTCCCACGTCGATCCGGCACGATTGCCGTGCTCTGCGCCGGAACGAGTGACCTGCCCGTCGCGGAAGAGGCAGCCGTCACCGCGGAATTCATGGGAAATCGAGTGGAGCGGATTATTGACGTCGGTGTGGCCGGTTTGCATCGATTATTGCGACGGCTTCCAGAACTCAGGCAGGCCACGGTGCTGGTTGTGGTCGCCGGCATGGAAGGTGCGCTGCCGAGCGTCGTAGCGGGCCTTGTCGATCGTCCGGTGATTGCCGTGCCTACGAGCATTGGATACGGGGCTAGTTTCGGCGGACTCGCCGCCCTCCTCGGAATGCTAAATTCCTGTGGCACGGGGGTGACGGTCGTCAATATCGACAACGGCTTCGGAGCGGGTTACGCCGCGAGCCAGATCAATGCTCTGGCAACCGGAGTGGGATCGCCTTAGGAGGCTAGGCTTCAGAGCGAGATCGTGAGGAGAGTGTCTTCACAGAATCCGCCGCTACTTCCTCAGCCGAAAGAATTGGACTTGGCTGTCGATGGGTGCCTCCACGACATTGGTTCCATTGACCCGGGTTGGAATCTGCATGGCATGGGTCCATGAAACCGGGGACAGTGCCGTACTGGTCTCCAGTTGATACCCGATGGCCGAGGCAGGCCAGCGAAGTTGAACGCTGCGGGTGACACCGCTGTTGTCGCCACTGACCGAGAGCGTGGGCCGGTCTGTTCCCGCTGTCTGAACGAAAAAGTTATCGCCGTAAATCTGCCCGTTGCCGACGCTCATGCCCAGGGAATAGCCGTAGAGGGTCAGGTTGAATGCGTCGCTCTCCGTCATTCCCCAGTTTGCGTTGGTGGTGCTTCCGCCACCACCGGCGACGCCGAAGCTGGCCAACCTCTCCCATTGATCGCCATTGCCTCTGCCGTCGCGATCGAACCATGCGGTCAGGACCTTCGTGCCAGAGTCGAAGGTCATGCGCACAGAGCTATCCATCAACCCCAGGTTGCCGGTGTCGCCCAGCGCGGTGTTCTCGCCGAGCTCGGTCTCGTTGAGCGCGAGGTCCGCCTTGAAGCCCCGCCGGAGCGACGGCGCAAGCAGCCTCGAAGCGTAGAGCTCCACGTAGCAATAATTCCCGGTGTTGTTCGGATCGAAGACCTCGATGCCGAAGGTGGCCACCTGACCCAGCGTAGTCGGAATCGCCGCATTGTGCACGTCCACTGCGACTTCCCAATCCGTCGAATACGCAGGCTGGTTAAGTCCCCAGGGGAGATAGGCCTCGTCGCCGTTGATCAGGTCCGGCCTCGATACGCGGTACTCAAGGCAGCGGTTGATCCGGGCAAGCTGACCATGTCCCACGAGTTCATCGTCCAGCCAGGCTGCGTTGGAGTCGCTGTCAAAATTGTCGCCGTTGATCAGCTGTGCCTGACCGGCAGCATTAGGATCCCGAAGCCCGCAGCAACCAGGAACGACGATCCCCGAGAAAAAAATGAAACCCCCATCATAACTTAAATATTGATCAGCCTTCCGCGCCTTACAAGTCGGAAGAAACTCCGTCGCGAACCGGCCAAGCCGTGCGAGGGAAGGAGAGCCGGGAGATGGGCGTCAATCCTCACTCCAACTCATTGAAGCCTAGTCAGTTCGATCTAAAGAATAGTTTGCCAATAACTCTTTGTTGAATCTTGCCGTAGGGTCAAAAACTCAAACCTACCGATATTCAACGATTCACAGGGCGATGAGGAGATTGCTCCCAGGCCGTTGGCTCGGTTAAGTCTCGTCGATGAATTAAAAACGAATGCTGGCGACCCTCTCTGGTTCGGTTGATCAGGAACTCCTCCTGCGCAACGAGTATCTGGTGACGGAGAACCGCATTCTCAAGAACCAGATCAAGGGGCGATTGAAGCTCACGGACCCGGAGCGAATCAGCTTGGCCCAGATCGGCCAGCGTCTCGGTAAAAAAGCCCTGGAGGAAGTTGGGCAGATTGTTCGACCTGAAACCATTCTTGGCTGGCACCGCAGGCTTGTCGCCAGAAAGTTTGACGGGTCTAGAAACCGCTCACCCGCTGTTCGTTCTAATACGGATAACTCCCTAGAGGAACTGATCCTCAAGATGGCTCGTGAGAACCGAAGTTGGGGCTATCGCCGGATTGTGGGTGCGCTCAGCAACTTGGGTTACGAGGTCAGTCATCAGACCGTTGGCAATGTTCTCGAAC
>SIBK01000006.1 GCA_009695205.1 Pedosphaera sp.
GTCGAAGGTCTCAACAATAAGATTCGAGTGACTACCAGACGGGCCTATGGTTTTAGAACCTTTCGCGCTCTGGAAGTGGCTCTCTATCATTCACTCGGGAAACTACCCGAGCCAACTCCTACCCACAGATTCTGCTAGCGAAGCCTAATCCGCATGGTTAGCGATTTACCGATTTTTTACGTTTGCCAGCACGTGGAAGATGCTTGGAGCAAAGCTGCGGAGCAGCGCACGTTCACCAACAAGATGGGGATGCGCCCCAGCCGTTCTCATTTTCGAAAAGAATACGCCAGTCCTCACCCCAACCGTCTCCCGCAGGAGAGGGAGAAGCAGTGAGCAGCTTAGCGCGAGCCGGGGTTCGGGCGGACATCCTCGGCGAATCGGAAACGGGGCCGCCCGGTCAGATCTGAGCTGGTGAAGGACGGGCACCAGTGCTGTTCAACATGCTGCACGACCAGATCGGTGCCTGTGAAATGATCGACGCCAGGCGGACGTTCTGGATTATACATCGTGTCGGTGAGATCGCGCATGAGTGCGACCTGTTTGCCGAGGTAGACCATCTGTCGGATCGCGAAAGGGCGTCCCAATACGCACATGTTCAGATGCACTCCGCACAAGATCACGTGGTCGATGCCGCGTTCCGCGAGGAGATTCCAGATCTCCTGTCCGTTGTCGCTGAGGGCGTCCTCTGGGGCGAGTTCAAGTGTCGCTATCTGGCGGGTCCAGGCTTCGCGCACGGTGCATTTTTGGCCGACACAAGAGCAACCCATGTCCGTGTCATCAATTGGAAGCACTCGCTCGCGTTTGGGATCTGTCCAGCACCACGTTGTGCCCCAGCGTTCGGCGGTGGCCAACGGAACCGGAGTCGGAGCAAACGGTGCGGCTAGGGCCCGCTTCCGTTGCTGAGTATCCTTATAGAAGCCAGTGACGCTGCTCGGAGCATGGATAACGAACACTCCCCGCGCCCGGGCTTGCTTGAGCAGAACGTTCATCGGTCCGGCAAGCTCACCGACCCGGCGCGAGGCGGACTTGCACCAGTGATCGTCCCACATGTCACAGACAATGATCGCCGTCTGCTTCGGATCCCACTCCACGGCGTGCACACTCTCCGAAGGCGGGCGGGGTGGAGTGGCGCTTCGGGAGCGCAGATTCAACTTCAATGAGGATTCAGCTCCGGAGGCGGGAATAATCGAATTCATGAGGTACGCAAGAAGGAGCACGAAACAGGGGGGAAACAGGTTGATTCGACTCCTGAACAGGGCGGGGATGTTCATGAGCGTGATCTTAAGCCGAAGTGCCGTCCGCAAGGAAGCCCCACGTGAGGCATTTTAGTTCAGAGAGTGACGTCAGGGAGAATCGTCGTCGTCGGGCAACGGATTTGCGTGGAGAAGCAGCCGTTAGGCTCAGGAGCGCCCACCTCGCTGCGCGATGCTGATTCATTGAAGAAACTTTCCATGAGTTTCTTAAGAGTCCTGAGGAACTGGGGGCTAATCCGATGGTCAATAACCGGTGTGGCAGCTGGGATGTTTACTTCTGGCGCAGAAGCGATTAAGCCTCTGGCCGGCATGATGACCTCACGGAGTGAACTCCAACAAATCGGAATAGTTAACGCGCTGCGAAGCTGTCAGCTCTTCGCTGGGATTTCCTCGCCGGAGTTGAACGCCATCGCTGAGGTCGCCGTCTTGAAATCGATCGCCAAAGGCAGCTATCTTTTCCACGAAGGGGATCCGTCCCTCGGCTTCTACATTGTGCAGACCGGGGCGATCAACGTGCATCGGGTCAGCGGAGCCGGGAAGGAGCAGGTCATCCATGTCTTCCGAGGCGGTGAATCATTCGCCGAAGGAACGCTCGCCAAGGACAAAGGCTATCCGGCGGACGAGCGCGCCGTGGAAGGGTCGCAGGTTTTGCTCGTGCTAAAGGGCGGTATTCTAGCGCTCCTACGGCGGCAACCGGAGCTCGCGTTGCGGATGCTCGGCTCCATGAGCGGGCATCTTCGTATTCTCGTCGGACAACTCAAAGACCTGACGATGAAAGATTTCGAGACGCGACTCTCCAACTTGCTGGTCAAACGCTGCCCCAATCCCGCCAGCGACAAATCGGTGAAGATCGAACTCTCCATGACCAAGCGCGTCCTGGCTGCGGAGCTCGGCACCGTGAGCGAAATGTTTTCCCGCACGCTCGCTAAGTTTCGCGAGCAGGGCCTCATCGAGGTTAACGGCAAGACTGTCACGGTGCTTAGCCCGGCGAAACTCACCTCTCAGCTTAGGAGAAATCTCGGGGAATGAACCGGGGGCTTCGGACCCAGAGGATCAGGACTCCAGAGGATTCTGCGGCGGGAGAAAACGGGAGCGGCCGGCGACGTCCTCACCGTTCCGCACTTGTCCGAGCAGAAGCCCTGGGCGTGCGCCGGAACAGGAACGTCGTCTCCGGTTTCACCAGACGATCCCCGATCTCGAGCACCGGATAGACGAGGAAGTTGATCGGGCCATTGGCCGGCCCCGGCTCGATCACGAGATCACGCCCCCGGCTGAACTCGATCCGGTTGGCCGGATGATGGCCGAAGTAGTATTGGGCCAGGCTCGAATGCTTGTCGGCTTCGCTGATGTCCACCGGCCACCACTTGCCCTCGGTGAAGAATTCGGCCCAGCAATGGTAGCCGTCAATGCCGCCGTCATTGCGCTCGGAGGGAATCGCCGCGCCGATGGCGAACCGAGCCGGGATGTGCGCCGCGCGGGCGAGGGCGATGAAGTAGGCGTGGAAGTCGGAGCAGTTGCCGGAGCGAGCATCGCAGGCGTACACGGCGTCACCGCGGCCCCAGCCAGAACCGTATTTGGCGTAGCGCAGACGTTCGATCACATGGTTGTAAAGCGCGCGGGCGCGGTAGAGGTCGGTGGCGTGGCCGCGGGTGACTTCCTGGGCGATACTCTGGAAGTTTTCGTTGAGCGGCACTAGAAGCTCCGAAGCCAGGTAGCCCTCGGGCCCGGTCCCGGCATCGTAGTAAGGCGACTTCTCGGTCCGGAGGATCCGGTAACGGACTTCGACCGTCTGGCCGCTGGCGGCGGCGTTTGGTTCGAAGAAGAGAACCTTGTTACCGTGAGCTGGCTCGGTGAGTTCCCGCACCTGGCACGGCGCTGTGATGCCGCGAACTTCGACGGTCTGAAATTGATCCGGCTGGGCGAGGGGCAGCCACATTCGCGCGGTGTTGGTGATGAGCGGTAGCTTGACGCGATAGGTAAATTCGAACGCGTCGGTGCCCTTGACGACACCCAGCAAACGAGGGGTGGCCTGCGTCACAGGCACACGCCGCCAGGTGCCATTGCTTCGCTGGTCCCAGGTGTAGAGCGGCTGCGCGTTGATCTTGTGAACGTGCGTCTCCCTAACCGTCATGGCTCCCGGCGGGCCGGAGAGGAAAAAATCCACGTCGTAGATTGGTCCCTGGGTGCCCACAAGATCCACGCACGCGAAGTGCCGCGCCGGGCCGAGGGTGGCGAGGTATTCAGTATGAACGCGAACGAGTTTGAGCTTCAGATCGCCGCCCCTGAATGGCACCTGAAAGAAGCCGGCACTCGCCCGGGATTTCCCTTCGATGTGCTGCTCGATGGCAGCCTGGATGTCGGTCGTGACGAGGCTGGACACCGACTCGGCACCGACGGGCGCACGCTGAGCTTGGCGGTGGGCGCACGAGGTCGCTGGCAAGCTGACGCCGAGTAGCGACACGGCGACTAACGCCCCGGCCGAGATTCTGGTTCGCACGGGAATGGGTTGGGAGGGCAAGCCGAGGTCGCACTCGTGCCTACTATTTGGGATGTTCCGCGTTCTTCGGATGTTCACCAGCGGGATGTTCGTGACTGGTCTTGCACGCGGCAAAGGTCAGCACGGCAACGAATCCCAGCAAGGCGAGCCGTGCGGATGCCTTCAGACGGAAGTGATGGTTTTTCATGGTGATCTTGTAACTTACGGAGCTGTCGAAAGCGCATTGAGTATGGCCACCATTCCCAGAGTGTCGAGGCCGCAGTAATCCTCCAACTGCCTGCGGATTTTCGCCCGCTCGAATTTTGAAACATCGCCAAACGTCACGCGCAGAAATTCTCGACTGGCCACCCCGCCTTCCTGAATTTCAAGGCCTACGTAGCTTTTTTTGGTCAGCACCGGCAGCACTGCCTTGAGGCTCACGCTTCCTGACTGGTCGGGGTGGTAGTAGTTGAACGCGCGGAACGGCTCCAGCAGGTCAATGATCCTCTCCGGCACAGCCGCGAACCAATTCGAATAGTCCGGCAGCAGGTCACAGCACGCCTTCAAGCGATCGATTTCAAACGAGGCGTTGTAAACTACGATGGATCCATCGCCGGGCAATTTCTCCGCCAATTCACGCATGAAGTCCGGGCGTGGATCACGGGCGTCTCGCGCCAAAAACGAACGGTGCACCGGCCTGGCTCCAGGTGCCGCCACGACGTGGAGCGAAAATTGAAACGGAACCTGCTCGTAGGGTTTGGAGTGGTTGATCAGGGGAATCGCGCTCGCGAAGGTTTCGAAGTCCATGAAGGTCAGTGGATATTTGAGCAGCTTCAGGAACGACTGGACGGCCTTCGAGTCCACGTGCGGTTTGCCGGAGCGCGCCGAGTTCCACTGGATGAGCTGGCGGCCGGTGAGATTGGCCGTTTCCGGGATATCGGCGATCTTCGTGATGCCTTCGTTGATTAGGGTGAATCCGTGCGCCCCCACCCGGTAGAGGGCGAGCACGCTGTTGTGCTTAGGCAGAAAGTTCCAGCAGGTCGAGGTGAGCAGGCAGTGATACGGATCGGTGCAATGTCTGCCGATGCGCACCGGGGGAAAAGTTGTCCGGGCGATCACTGCGAGCATCTCGGCCACTTTGGCGGGGACAGCGGACACCAGTGGCGCGATGATCTCGGACAGGTCAACCTTGGTGAAATATTTCGGAGGGTCAATTTCGCCCTGACGCACGTACTCGTTGTTGATGTGCAGCAGAAACGTCTTGCGAATCTTGAGTCCGGCGTTGGTGAACACGTGCTTCTGGAAGGCGAGGTCATGGTGGTTGATGGCCTTGACCTTGGTAGCGCTTTTTACCTCCAGGATATCCCACTGGCGGAGGCCGACCGGTACGAGAATGTCAGCGCGGGCATAGCAGTCGGTGATTTTGCACGCTGCCTCGAACAGCGGACGTCGGAAAGGGAGAGCGTCCTGGGTATACTGAGCGACCTGATCCAGTTCCAAAACGCCCTCTGCGATCTCGATGCCGTTGGGGAAGAGTTTCTTGGCCAGCGCGCCGACCTCGCGGCCCTGATCGAAGATGGCCTTCTGCCCGTCCTCGGGTTCGGGGATTTCCTCGCGGGCGTTGAAGCGGTGCCAGAGCAACTTAGGGCACTGGAGCCCCATTAGGTAGGTGGATTTGGAGAGCAGAGCGTTCACGCGGGCGGGTCATCGTCAGCCGAGTACACGTAAATGGACAGGTCAGAATGGCGCGCCAGGGCAAATGCAAGGGGTCGCCGGGTATATGGTGAGTTCCAGGTGCTAGAGGATGCGCTCAAAATTTAACGCGAACCAGGCAATCAAAGCGGCCACCAATCCCCCGGCGATCAGAACTGCGAGGAGCCAGCCCCACCAACTAAGGGGAATCCGGAGTGGGGAGGCATCCGCACCGGCCTCCTTACGGAGATACAGGCGCCAGGCGGCGAGGAGGACGAGAAAGCCGAGAGCGACCAGAAGAGGGACAGAAATCGCACCCGTGAGCTGTTCCCAGAGTGATTCCTCAAGCCAAAGGCCGAGTCGAAGTGTGCCGAGAGCTACCAAGCTGCCCCAGACCCATGCGGAAAAGGCCACGGTACGTGTGCGTGCAAGCGCTGCCATGCTAAAGCTGGAAGCGAAGACTGTGAAGGGAAAGACGACCACCAGGCTGTATAGAAGCCGGGGTTGACGCACCTGAAGGCCCTGAAGGCCCTGGATGAGCCCTGTGTTTAGGAATAGCCGGTTCAGGATGTCGGAGAGATTGAGGTTCAAGGCGGCGAGAGTCATGCCGGTGAACAAAAGGAGAGAGCCACCGCCGAACAACAATCGGCTCGAGAACCGTTCGCTTCGAGTGGGAGGCATCGACAGCATGAATTCTTCACAACCGTGAATCACGTCGGCACCGGCGAAGGCAGGAGCAGCGACCAAGGCATATAGGATAGGAAAAAGCACAACCCAGAGAGGTTGGGCGACGAGTGGAAGCAGCCAGATGACGGCCAACCAGCACAGCAAGAAAAAAAGGAAAAGGCGGCTGTGAGCAAACCATTCAGACCAGAGCAAAGTTCCGATCCGACGGAGTCTCTGAAAGCGGTGTAGGGGGAGAATATTCGCCTGTTCGGCCGCTGTCTTGCTCCCGATGACGGTGAGTGGAATTGGGGAGCGGCTCATCCTCGGCACCTATTTTCCCAAAGGGGTCCACTGGTCTGAGTAGTATTCCCAGGGGTAGTCGTCGATCCGGATGGGAATGAGTGGAGAACCCACTCCCATTTCGTTCCCGTGGAAGAGTCGGCGCGAAACAACAGCACCATCCCGCTGTGCGCGGAGGGTGAGTCCTTCCCAGGCGAGAAACGGTTGACGTTCGATGATGGCAAGACGGGAAGGGTCTGAAATGCGAACGCCATGGAGTTCACAGACGCTGATGCCGGTTAACGTACCACCGATTTGAAGGAGATGGCGCCAGGCGGGTTTGACCCAGAATAGAGGGTGCAGATAGGAGAAGGGCCGGGATTCCTGGGTGACGATGAGTTCCTGTTCCCAGCTCAGTTCTTCGATGTCCTTGTTAACAGCGAACTTGGCGGGTTGTTGCGAGTGATTGACTAAATTGCCCCAGGCATCATTGGTCTTGCCAACCGTACCCGCTGTCCCCCGCCGGACCGGATCCTGCGGACACAGCAATGATCGCGGGTTGGGCAGGATAGCAGGCTTACGGGCGAGGGAACTTAACGAACGGGGGCGTTTGCCAATTTCATCAAGGTATAACTCCGAGGCGAGGATGATTTGACGCAAATTTCCGAGGCAGACAGTCTGCCGGGATTTTTTCTGAGCGGCCGCGATCGCCGACAAAAGCAGGGTGGCGAGGATCGCCATCATCGCGATTACCGTGAGGAGTTCGATGAGGGTGAAACCGCGAAGTTGGGAGATGTGGCGAGGCGCAACGAAGCCGCCTTCTCGAATATTCGGGAAGGATGCGGCCCCGTTATCTATATACGACGGGGCTAAGGCTGAACGGGTATGTGCCAAAGGCCGTAGCTGCTGCGAGGGACCCATAGGCCACTCGCGGCGGATGCGCCACTTGAAGGCCAGTTGACCCAGAGACTGCATGGTTTCTTTCCGCGGCCTAGCATTCGAACCGAGGCCAACGAGCTGGGATCCAGGAACAGGAGATCACCGCCCGCCGTTTCACTGATCACCCCGGCTTCAAACCGATGCAGACCTGAGACGAGATCACTCCCGAGGGACAGTGTGCCATATTTTTTAAACGTCGCATTCCCGCTCACCGCCCAGGATTCTAGCCGGGACGGCGTGCCGTGGGTGTCACCCGGTCGAGCGAGGAGAACGCCACCGGTCGGGAGAATCAGATACGGTTGGGGGGCCGTGTCGGGAAAGTACAGCGAATCCACCAGACTGACAGAGGAACCGTCGTACGCTAGCGCTTGGAGTTGGGGTTTGGCGACTGCGCCATCGAGCGGCGAGACGTCAAAGAAACCAGGCTCGGCGTAGAGGAGAGCCCCGCGGTGAGAAAAGCCCTTGAGCGTGCCTGGAAAGCTGGCGACCGGCCGGGCGACCGGGTGCGATGGAATCGTGAAATCGACGACATCCAAGTAAAATTTATGTTCATACCGAGCGGGGATTCGGACCGTCCATATCCCTTTGGCAGCCGGGTCCCCGATCCATACACCTTCTTCCTGAAAGTAGCGGCTCGTCTGATGGCTGAAGTAAAGTTTTCCATCCGATCCAAATGCCGTGCTGAAGCCGCTCCAACTCTCGCTGGTATCCACCACTCGGTCGATCGATCCCGCGAGGAGTTCGAACACTTGTCTCGGCTGCGGCGCCCCATCGGCGCCCCCGATTCGGAAGCCGCTTGCGAAAATCGGTGCCTCCAGATTGCGGACATTGAACGTATAGACGTCCCGGGTGTTGCCGCCCGACCAGTACCACCACCAATTGCCCGGAAACGGCACACTGCGCGCATCCGAGGCAAAGGCCGCGCCCCCCGGAGCCAGTTGAGCGGACGCTACGCCAGCGGCACTATCCGACATGACCGGGAACGGGCGCCTGAATCCGCCATCCTGCGCCGGCTCTGTCCACACCACCGTCTCGTTATTCACCCAGACCGCTTCCAAGGCAGCCTCGTAGTAGTTGGGTCCTGTCTCAAAACTAACGCGCCCACGAATTGCCAAAGCTGGAAGCTGACCGACATCCACAACCGTTAGCTGACCGGTTGCCGGTGTGCGCTGCTGAAGGGTGTTCGTATAAACCACCCAGTTGGTCTGAAGCAGGTCCGGCTGCGGGATGGCAATCTTCTTGACCACAATGTTCGTTTCGAGCCGGGGAAGTTGTGGTGTAAGGACCGTTTTCGTAATCCAATTGGTCTCGGGGATTTGAGGAGCGGGGAGCTCAATTGTCGTGACGAAGACATTGGTAATGGGGGTCGGCAGACCGGGCTCCACGACGATATTGGTGACATAGGAGAGCGTTGGCGGCACGGGCACGAAGTTCGTGTGCACAAAAACTCTCGTAATGAAAACCGGCTCGTTGGTATCTCCCGGAAGGGGCGGCAGAGGGATTTGGAAAATATTCGTAATGAGTACCTCCATCAGCGGGTCGTGGTACGTGACGACCCCATGGGTCAGGAGGCTAAGGAGAGGAGGGAGCTCAACGGTCTGGACGATTTCATTCGTTTGAAACTGGATTAACGGGAGCTGCGAAATGGCGCGAATCTCTTTGTTGGTGGTCGTCACCGTCACGAGCCTATAGGTGTCGTCGCCACGTTCCAGAATGTAGAGATTCTCGCCGTGTAGGCTGAGACCGAGGATGTTTTGGGTGGAGATTTCCAGGGAGCTGAGCCGCTTTTCTGGATCGGAAACCGACGACACATGGACGCGGGCGGGGCGTAACTGCCCTGAATTGGCCGCCTGCCGGTAATGGAACTGTATCAAGCGCTCTCCGCGAACCGCGACCCAATCTGCCGCAGAGGCCGCGAGGTCCAGGTCTGCCGTTACCAGGGGGTGATCGCGATTGGAAATGTCCACAGACAGCAGCTCTGTTCCTGAGAGAGACAACACCTTCCCATTGTGAACGGCCGCGCGCCGGGCCTGGGCGGCGTGGCTGATCGTTCCTCTCTTGCGTAGAGTGTCGGCGCCGAGGTCAATAAGCTGCATCCCGGTAAAATACTGCGATGGCGCTTGCGACACGTCGGGCTTGCCGTCGGCGGCGACGTTCCACCCGGACCAAGGCACGAGGATTAATCCGTCGGCCGGGAGAATATTGATGGCTTTTTCGTCGAAATTGGCCTCGGACCAACCCCATTTTCCGAGGAACACCTTGCTGAGAAGAGACGGTTTGGCGGGATTCGAGACATCGAAGAGGGAGACAGCGGGGCCTCCGGAATCCCAACCCATGGCGACGAGGCGATTGCCGAGCGGCTGGATGTAGGTGCTATAGCCGGGGACCTGGAGTTTGCCGGTGATGGCGAGCTTGAGCGGATTCGATAAATCGACGATCCAGAGGGGATCCGTAATGCCGAAAGTGACGATGTACGCCCGGTTACCGTCGAAACGAGTGGCGAACAGGTTCCCATTTTGAATCAACGAAAGTTCATCGAGTTTTGCCGGTTGGGCGGGATCGGTGAGCGAAAAGGTTTCCAGGAATGTTTCAGGACCAACCCAGTTCCCGAAATTACCGGACAGATGCCAGTACCCGGGTTTCTGAGAAACCACAGCGAGGACGTCTCCCTGTAGATTCATCTTGAATTTGTCGGCAACGCCCCCAGCGGTGGAGAGTGAGCCGACCTGCTGGATAACTCCATTGGGATTGGAAATATCGAACACAACGATGCCGGATTTGCCTTGCAGCATCCAAGGGGGGGTAGCGGCGATCTGCTGGGGGGAATTAGGCATCTGAGTTCCATTGACTGCGACGAACAGGAAATGATCCGTCGCCTGGATGGCACTTGAGCCGGCGTTCAGGCGAATGCCAGGACGAGCAGTGGGATGGGATGGGTCGGTGAGGTTATACGATTGAACGATGGTCTGGTACTGCCACTGAATCCCTATTGACGTGGAAATTGTTGCGGACGATCCATTGGGCGATGACGCGGCAGGGACACTGGCGACGTTGCTCTGCGTCCAATCGGAGGCGGCAATGTACAAAGCGCTCCCGACCAGCCGGCTCTCCAGCAGGTATCCGGTGACGGGCAAACGGGCCACCTCCACCGGCAGGGATCCATCCGTTCGCACGATCACCACTTGGCTGGAGGTACTATTGCAATAGTCCCGCACCAAAAGAGCCACAAATTGCTCTCCCGCGGGACCGACAGGCAACACATACATTTGTTCGCCGCCCGTGGCCAAGGGCAGGAAACCGCCGATCCTCGGAGCGCTGGCGTTCGAAATGTCGATCACCTGCAATCCCCGGTTTTGATTGAAGAAATAGAGTGTGTTGTCGCGCACTTGCCAGATGTCCGATTCCACCACCGCCCGGGCAGGAGTGGTGACCTCCGATGTGACAGGCGCGGCACCGGGGGAGTTCTGCGGAGCATTTCCACTTCCGCCAGCGGCAGCTCCGAGAACAGCAAGGTTGTCCCTCGTGCTAATTTCAGGCGCAGCCGTCGTAACAGTGTTCCACTGTTTCTTCCCCTTGTAAAAGGTCGCGGGCAACGGCATCGACGCGGTGTCTGTGGAGCGGATGCGGATGATTTCCAAGGGATGATCCGAGGCGATGCGGAATGAATATTTGCCGGGCTTGCCGTCGGGCCACTTGAGTTCGCGCGCTTCCCAACGGGCTTCGCCATCGATCCTGTAGCGACTTTCCAGCGTGATACGACGGAACCCCTCCGGCACATTCACGACGATCACCAGATTGGTGCCGTCCGGGGTGATGCTACGGATCTCCGGCTTCGGTTTTGGCGATTGCGCATCGCTTTCAGCGGCGGTGCGGAGTGCCAAACTGGGCACTAGCGCCCAGGCAATCAGCAGCCCGATGGGGGAACCGACCCAGCGAACGAGGCGGAAAAGACCTACAAAACTCATAGAAAAGGGATTTTAGATTGAGTAACCGCTCTTTCTGAGCCTAAAGTGTGCCGTGACACGCCAGCCTGGTCACTTTTAATCGCGATCCCGCTGGGCGGGAGGGGCCGTTGATTGGAAAGCACCGCCCACACGGCAAGTGTCTCCCTTGTCAACACGGATTCCGGGCTGGCCTGAAATGGTTATAAACTCTCCCTCGTTGTCCCCTGGGTGTGGATTAACGGGATCGGTCGGTCGATCTCGAAACATCTCCACGAAGACTTCCTCCAGGGTAAGCGGGAACACGTTGATCCGAGCTCCGTAACGGGTTCGGATTGCATCCCAAACCGTATCATCCGGCGCCCGGCATATCGCCGTGATCACAGGTCCGAGCGTTTCACTCCGCAGGGCTCCGGGCATGTTGAATTCGCGCGGAACGAATTCGCCCGGGAACACCACCTGGGCCTTGCGAACGGTCCGCTGCCAGTCGTCCACCTCCCCGGCCGCCACGATGCGTCCCCTGTCCATGATGCCCACTCGGGTCGCTAGGCGCTCGAGGTCACCGATCAGATGCGTACTCAAGAGAATCGTACAGCCGTCCGAACGAAGAAGCGCCTCAATCAGACAGTCGTTGAGGGAATGCCGCGCAATGGGATCCAGTCCAGCGGCGGGTTCATCCAGAAGCAACACGCCCGGCCGTGTGGCAAGGGCAGTCAACAATGCGGCGAGCCGCTGTTGTCCGCCGGACAAGCGCCCAATCGCATGGTTCCAAGGAAGGTCCCATCGGTTAGCCAGATCACGGGCAATATCCCGGTCCCAGCGATCATAAAAATGCGCCGCATACCGACAAAGATCCGTCAGGGACATCCAGTCGGGCACCTGCTGGCCCTGGGAAACGTAGGCAATCCGATGTCGAGTGGAACGAGGCGCGCTCCAAAGGTCGCCGCCAAGGATGCGCACCTCGCCCCGGTCCGGTCGCAGCAAACCCATGAGCAACCGTAAAGTTGTTGTCTTCCCAGCTCCATTCCGTCCGATTAGCCCATACACCACGCCGGCTTCAATCTCGAGGTCGAGCCCGCTGACCGCTACAATCCCGCCTCGAAATGTCTTGGTAAGATCCCGGGCTGAAATCACGGGTGGCATGAGAAAATAGACGTTAAAAGAACTTCTATGGAAGGGGTACGACCCGGCGGATTTGCCCGGACCTCGGATCAATCGCCCGCTACCACCGAGAATTTCAACGGGGCCTCTGCGTCCGTCTTATCGGCGCCCAAGGCTTCCAGTTCCTCGCAAACAACCCGGACCACCTTGGGGGACGGGACGTGCATTTGGGCGGCTTCCACAGCGAGATGCTTCGCGGAGCGCCGCAGCGCCTCGACCTGTTCTTCGTTGGTAAGTCGCGCGGCATCGGCCGCCACAAAAGCGCCCCGGCCGTGTTTCATGGTGATAACTCCATCACGTTCCAATTCCGTGTACGCCTTGACCACGGTGGTCGGATTGACCGAGAGAGCCAGGGCGAGTTCGCGGATAGACGGAAGCTGGTCGCCCGGCCGCAGCGTCCCACCGGCCACGTAGTATTTCATCTGATCCATCATCTGGCGGTAGACGGGTACGCCGGAGCGGGGATCAATCTGGAGATGGAGTTTGGGAGCCATTGGCAGTACGTCTTGTGTGTTTGATAACAGTCCAACAGAGAAAGTCAACCCGGAATGGGGCATGGGAACGGGGACGGGCGCATCCCGATATTGTTGGTAAACCTGCGCTCTTGAGGCGTGGAGCGCCCTGGAGATTTGAGCAGCAGGTTGCCGTCCATTTTCTCTGTCGCCCCTGGCTAGGCTTGGAATGATTTTGAACACGGGCTCATGGCGTGCGCCATGGTATACTCTCTGGCGCTGCTTCGCAGCTTTACTCCGAGTCTCAACCCCTAACCTCGCATGATTGACCAGAAACTAATTCTCGCCGGCGGCTCCGGATTTCTCGGGAAAGCTCTCGCACAACACTTCGATGCCCTAGGCTGGGAAGTCGTCGTGTTCACCCGAAAACCCTCGGAAACCACTGCAGGCGCCCGCGAAGTCGCCTGGGATGGCGAAACAATCGGCGATTGGACACGCGAACTCAATGGATCCTTCGCGGTCGTCAATCTCGCCGGGCGCTCTGTGGATTGTCGCTACACGCCTGCCAACCGGCAGATAATCCTTGATTCGCGCGTCAAGCCGACGCGCATTCTCGGTCAAGCGATGACCCAATGCGAACTGCCGCCGCGTGTGTGGTTGAATGCGAGTTCCGCCACAATCTATCGTCACACTCTCGGCACGCCGTGGGACGAGTTCGGGGCTGATTTCAAGCCAACCCCTGCGGTTCACGATGAGTTCTCAGTCGAGGTAATCCATGCCTGGGAGAACGCCTTCAACAACGCGACGACACCCCACACTCGCAAAATTGCGCTCCGCACGACGTTGGTTCTTGGACACGCGCGCAATAGCGTCTTCCCCGTTCTGTGTTGGCTCGCTCGTTTCGGTCTCGGCGGGCGGATGGGAAGCGGCAACCAGTTCGTGTCCTGGCTGCATCAAGCAGATTTCTGCCGCGCCATCGAGTGGCTGATCGCTCACGAGGACATGAGCGGCCCTGTGAATCTCGCCGCGCCCAACCCTCTCCCGAATGCCGACATGATGCGTCTATTCCGAGATCTCGTCCACGCACCGATCGGTCTGCCTGCGACCGAATGGATGCTGGAGATCGGGGCATTCTTCCTGCGGACGGAAACGGAACTCATCCTGAAGAGTCGCCGCGTGGTACCCGGTAAACTGTTGGCGAGCGGTTTCGAGTTCCAATTTCCCGAGCTGCGCGATGCGCTTCAAGATCTGGTTGCCGACCGGCGTCCAAATGTTCAGGAACCCCGTCCGTCCTGATGAAAATGGGACAAGACTCAGACAGAGGTACAGGTCAACCGCGGTTCCGGTCAACCGCGGTTCCAAAGGTTCCGGGGCCTAATCGCAGGTCAATGCGCTGCCACGCCTGCGGTACCCATGGCTTCTGCAAACGTCCGGCGCGCCAGCAACTGAAGCCGCGGATTCTGTCCCGGCATCCCCGGATCTAAGTAGCCATGTGTCCGCGCCGCGATCGCCCAGCTAAGCGCATTGGTCAGATTCCCACGCCTCAAGTGGGTATCTAGAATCCGGGCTAGGACGATTTGCGCCGCCTCCGAGTCCAGTTTGAAGTTTACAGGGCCGAACTTCGCATCGGGATTGAAGCATTCCTCGGCTATCTGCAGAAATTTCTCGTCGGCACCTCGATCCCAAAGAATTTCAGCGACGTGCATCCGGTGCGACCGCGAGTTCGTGACATCGAGCCCCATTGCAAGGCGTGAAAAAAACTCAGCATTCGTCCAGGATGGCAGATTGAAGGCGGACCGATCCCCTCGGTAGGCAAGCAGATTCAATCCAGCGAATTGCCGGAGAAGTCCGACTTCCCGGAAAGAATCCTCCAATTGATATCCGGGGAGTCTTGCCAGACGCTCGAACTCGGCGCTGGGCGGTGCATATTCTCCGGCCAGCTCCGCGATGGCCCGCAATGCGGTCCGCTCCCCAGGCGCCTGTTGCAGCAACCGGTTCAACACGGACCGATGGAGCTGGTCGCCGTGCATTGGAAATTTCTCCATGAACTGGGCCAGAGCCGCCAGATCGGAGGAATCCGCCGGGTGCGTTTGCAACCAGTCGCCTAGCAGGGTTCGCGGTCGGGTGGAAAACATCTCGCTCAATCGTTGCGGTTTGACAGAAAATTCCTTTACGAAAAACGCCCGCTCTGCGGCGTACTCCAGTTGCGGATAAAAATCACTGTGCAGAATCGTGGTGGCAGCGGGTAGAAACGCCCCATCACCAAACGGCAGATGCTGCAATGAGAACAGCACATAAGGCCGGTCGATCGTCACTCGCTTCAGATCCATTGCCACCTCGGGCGCCTTCATTCGGACCGCAACTCCCTCCACATCGATCGACACGGGATCGGCCGAGCCCACGAGCAACAGATCACCCGTGGATGTCTGCCAGACGCTCAAATTCGGAAACACCGAACTAATCGTCGCCACCACCATGTCCAGCGTGCGATCGTCGGTCTCATAGGATTGCAACCATTGAGCAATGATGCCGCCGGATCGCAGCCGGCTGCGGCAGTCTTGATAATACTCCCGGCTGAAAACCGCAGCAACCCCGGCCATCCATGGATTGGAGGGTTCCGTCACAATCACGTCGTATTCCTGAATTGTGGTTTTCAGGAAACATTTCGCGTCTTCAACCGCCACATGGAGACGTGGATCTCGAAGCGCGTTTTGGTTGGCTTCCGCGAAAAAGGTCCCGGCGGCATAAACAACCTCCGGGGAAATCTCCACCAGATCCACCCGGCGCATCGTCGGATGCCGCAGCAGAGCTCCGGCGGTCATTCCACTGCCCGCACCTACCACAAGGCCGTCGCGCGGCCCGGGATGCAACAGGCTCGGGATGTGCCCAGCCAGGAGCTGGGTGACAATATCCGTTCCCGTGCTGGCATCCGCTTTGCCATTGATCCGCAACGAAATCAGCGGCGAACCGTCGGGGTTCCGATGGGCGGTGACGGCAACGGTCGACCCGGCCCCGTCCCGGTGATATTTGAGCTCCACAGCGGCAGCGCGGGTGCGATATTCGGCGAGGGTGCGAAAATCATTTGGACTTCTCCAGATTCCCAGAGTGAACGTTTTCTGCCATCGCGGATTCAACCATGAGCCCGCAGCCCAAGCTACCGCCAGCACGAGAGCGGGGGCAACGAGCAACGAGAGACGGAACTGCGGGCGACGACGCCAGGCGAGAATCAGGACTCCGACGAGCGCATTCAATCCGATGCCCAGGGCAAACGTCTGCGCCAACCCAAAATACGGCAGGAAAAGCAGTCCTGTCACAGCGGCGCCGAGGACGGTCCCCAGCGTGTTGACCGCAAACACCCGACCGACCGACCGGCCCGTCCGACTCAGCTCCGCCGTCGCCACCCGGCTCACGAGGGGCAAGGTCATCCCAAGACACACTGCGGGACCAAACATCACCAAGAAACACACAAAACCCTGGGTCACCTCGTAGATCCAGTACGTTTCCGGCCGCCGGTTCAGATTTCGCGCCAGAACGATGAACCACCACGGAATCAGGTCGTAAAAAAACATCGACGCAAACAAGGTCCCGGCGAGCGCCACTTCCGCCCAGGCAAAGGCGGCCAGGGTGTTGGTTTGGCGTTTCCACCGATAGATGATCCATCCGCCCGCGGCGATTCCGGAGATGAAGGTGATGAGCATCAGCGAATACGCGTGCGTACTGGACCCCAATGCCAATCCCAAAAGACGCGTCCACGCCACCTCGTATAACATCGCCACAAATCCCGATACACCGATCCCGATCAGCGCCAGGCGCAATTCCGCCGGAGTAAAAGACTCGACAGGCTCTTTTGCGACGGGTTCCCGAGCCGGGGATGTCGCGCCCTCGCCGCTCTGGTGGCTCAGAACCAGCGACACCAGACCGATCACCAGACTGATCGTGGCACCGACGTACACGCACGCTTCGAGGCCAATCGAGGGGATCCACCACCAATCCGCCAGCAAGGTGCCGACCACTGCGCCGGAACTGTTGATGGCATACAAAGCCGCCACCTTGCTCCGAAGTTCCGACAGCGAACGGGTTACATAGCGGGTCAGCGCCGGCAACGTTGCCCCCATGAGCACTGTTGGCGGCAGAATCGCGATTCCGGCAAAAACAAATTTCAACGCGAGCAACGCTCCGCCCATAGGATTCAGACGTCGCACCACCATGAGGAATCCGCCGTGAACCAGTTCGAAATACTGGGGAAAAAATGCCGCGTAAAATCCGATTCCCACCTCCAGGCACGCATAAAACATGAGCGGCCGGCGAAGAGTGTCCACCCGGGCGCCCAACCAGGCATTGCCCAGGGCGAGGCCACCCATGAAGGCGACCAGAACGGCCACGACCGCGTAGCTGGTGTGCCCCAAAAACAGGGCAAGATAGCGGGTCCAGACAACCTGGTAAACCAGGCCGGCGAGTCCCGACAGGAAAAAGGACGCTAGGATCGTTAGGAAAAGGATCCGTGAGGATGGCTTCATAGGCCGGAGTTTCTATCGGGTCCAGGCGCGAAGACCAACTCGGAAACAGCGTCAGGAAACTGCCACCAGATGTTCCATGTACACCACGTCCAACCAGCGGTCGAACTTGAATCCAACTTGTCGAAACAGCCCGACCTGAAAGAATCCGTGACGGGCATGCAGCCGAATGCTGGGCTCGTTTTGGGCATCAATGACGGCCAGGATCGCGTGCAACCGCCGTGCTTGTGCCGCCTCGATGAGGGGTCGAAGAAGTGTTCCACCCACACCCTGGCCGCGGGCGTCGTGGGCGACATAAACCGAATTCTCCACGGTGAACTGATACCCGATGCGGTCGTGGAATCGATTGAGCGCACTCCACCCGACCACCCGTCCCACGCCGTCTTCGGCCACGAAGATTGGCATGTTTGCCTTCGCATGATCGTCGAACCATTGCAGACGATGCTCCAATGAACGCGGTTCGTAGTCGTACGATGCGGTGGTGTTCACAACGGCATGGTTGTAAATTTCGAGGATTCCCGAACAATCCTCCCGGAGCGCCAGACGGACGAGGCAGGCTTGCATAACAGATCCTGTCGTACTGTGCCAGACCGCCCAACGCAAGCCGGCTTGCGGAATCCGATGCATTGTCCCTTTGCCCGCCCTACAACGTGCAGCGCGTTCAAGCCCCGGACCGGCGCGTCCGCAGCACGATGACTGCGATTTCGGCGGTTGGTCAATGGATGAATGTCGGGATGAAGCCGGGGGTTGCCGAGTGGACCCGAAGAGCGCTTCAAAGCCTCGTGAATCCCAGCTTTGATGAATCCGCCATCCTCGCCATTGAGCGACCGCACCGCAAGCTCTGGACCTATTACGCGTTATCCAGCATCGTGGCGCTTCCGCTCGCGCCCATTCTACTGCCCATCAGTTGGTTTCGCTATCACACTATGCGGTACCGCTTCACGGCCGAGGGCGTCTCAATGAGCTGGGGCATCCTTTTCCGCCGGCAGGTCCTGCTCAACTACGCGGGCATCCAAGACATCCATCTCCAGTCGAACTTCGTCGAGCGCTGGCTTGGCCTCGCGCGGCTGCTGGTGCAAACCGCGAGTGGCAACGCCACGGCGGAGATGACTATCGAGGGCTTGCAGGAATTCGAGGCTGTGCGCGATTTCCTCTACTCGAAAATGCGCGGCGTGAAGGATGCCCACCCCGGAACCTCGACCGCAGCCTCGGCCCCGCCCAACCGAGGAGACTACCTCGATCTGGCCGCGACGTTGCGAGAGGTCGCCGCAGAACTCCGTGAGTTGCGAAAAAGCTTGGTGAAGGAGGATCGCCATGTTTGACCGGCTGCAAAGCATCCTGCTCCGCCTGCTCCGCGTGCCGCCAGAACCGGAACCGCCCGCAGGCGCTCCCGAGTCCGTCCGGGTGTTCCGGGCAGGGCGAAACTATCTCAGTCTCCGGCTCACGCTCTGGGCCGTCGGCCAAAGCCTCGCATTGGCGGGTATTATCTTTTGGTTTTGGGTGCTTCATCGGGCGGAGGTGGAGCGCGACCGAGGCCGCGCACTCGCCCCGCCGACCTCGGTCGCCGCGGAGCCAGCGCCGGACGGGCGACAGATCAGGCCGCTACCAACGGAGGGCATCGAAAAATCCCCGGGCAAGCGCACGCCACGGCGTGTGAAGCCGGGTGGCGACTGGCGCCGGGCGGCCGCGCGCACGCCGGACTGGGTCTTCCATCTGCTCCTGGGGCTCAAGGTTATCGGCGTCGGCGCGTATCTCGTGCAGTTGCCAATCACTTACGCGATCCGCCGGCTCGACTACGCACAGCGCTGGTATGTTGTCACTGACCGTAGCCTGCGCCTCCGCACCGGCATCTGGAGTATGCGAGAGATAACGATGAGCTTTGCCAACCTCCAGCAGGTCGTCGTCACACAGGGACCGTTGCAGCGGCTTCTGCACCTCGCCGACGTACGGGTCCAGTCGGCGGGCGGTGGCGGTTCGGCCCACCCGGGGCACGGCGGCGCTACAGCCCCGCTGCACACCGGCGATTTTCACGCCGTGGACAACGCGGAGGAGATCCGCGACCTAATCGTCGAACGTCTGCGCCGGTTCCGCGAGACCGGGCTGGGGGATCCTGACGAGAAGCGGCAGGTCGCGCCAATGCCCGCCCAAGCCCCGATGAACTCGGCGACGCTCGCCGCAGCGAGAGAACTGTTGGCGGAGGCGCGGATGCTGCGGCAAGTGCTCGGTTGAGCCGTACAACATCCTTGTAAAGCTCGATTCCGGAGATCATAGATGAAAACCATGATATTCAGGAAGACCAACAACTCTGGATTCACGCTGATTGAACTTTTGGTCGTGATTGCGATCATCGCGATTCTGGCGGGGATGTTGTTGCCCGCCCTCGCCAAGTCCAAGGAGAAGGCCAAGACGATTCGTTGCAACAGCAACCTGCGACAACAAGCCCTGGGAATGGCTATGTACGCGGACGATCACCAGGACCAGTACCCAATCTACGAAGGGTGGGCGACACTGGGCGGAACCACGGGGAGGATGACACTGGCTAGCGGCATGGTTCCGGCAATACGCCGTCCGTTGAATGTCTACGTCCCGGCCGCGGAGGCGTGGCGCTGTCCCTCGGACAAGGGCGACTCGCTTTGGAAGGATATGTTCGCGGCGGAATACAAACAGGCCTACCCGTCCGGACGCGTTGGCAGTTGCTATGACGGGTATGGCAACAGCTATCTGACGGTGTGGAGTGTCGAAACGCTTCGCATCCAGCACGTGACAGGCAATTCGACATTGCCGAAGGGATCCGCGGAGGCGACGCCGATGAAGGCGAGCGAGGTGGCCAAAAGCCCGTCGAACAAGCTGGTCACGGGAGACTGGCCGTGGTGGGCCGACAGGGACAAGAATCATGTGTGGAGCCAATGGCACAACTACAAGGGGCAATACCGCTTCAATGTGTTGTTTGGCGACGGCCACACTGCGTTTTTCATATTTCCGAAGGAGACGTACACGTGGAACTACTCGGGACCCAAGCCCGATCCGAGTTTCACCTGGTGGTAATCCGATGCACGAGGGGCAAACCTGGAGGTAAGCCCCTGGAGTTTGGCCAAAATGAAAACTACCGCTTCGGGCGCGAGCCCTGTTGCGGTATGCGGGGCGACAGGCTACAAACTCCGTTCGGTAACGTCCACGCACTATGATCACTCTCATTTCCGGAACCAATCGTCCTGGCAGCAACACTCGAAAAGTAACCCGCATCCTTGAGGGAATCTATCGAGACCTCCGGATGCCAACCCAGGTGATTGATCTGCTGGACTTGCCGCCGGCACTGTTTCTTCCCGAAGCTTACGCCACGAAACCCCTGGCGTTCGCGCCCCTAGCGCAAGCCGTTCTCGACGCCGCCGGCCTGGTGGTGGTTACACCGAATACAACGGCTCGATGCCCGGGGTCCTCAAGCTCTTCATCGATCACCTCAAGTTTCCGGAGAGTTTCGAGGCGCACCCCGTCTGCTTCGTCGGCCACGCCGCTGGAATGTGGGGCGCCCTGCGAAGTGTCGAGCAATTGCAGGCAATCTTTGGCTATCGCAATGCCCTCCTCTTCGGGAAACGTGTCTTTGTGCCAGGGATTGGCCAGGCGCTCAACGCCGCAGGACAGTTTAACGACACCGACATCCAGGAGGTTCTTCGCGATCAGGCCGATGGTTTCGTTACCTTAGGCGAAAAACTCCGCGGCGTGGCGCTTCGACGCGCATAGAAGAGGAAGCATCGGAGTAAAGTCGCAGGGTTTTCATTTTCTGCAGTCCAACGAATAATCCACCGGTCAGTTGTTCCATAAATCATGCTTACAATTCGAGATCTTAAAATGTCATTGGGTGGACGCACCCTATTCGAGAACGCTTCCCTCCAGGTCAACTACGGCGATCGTGTGGCGTTGGTCGGACCCAATGGCGCCGGCAAATCCACGCTGTTTTCCATTGTCCTCAAAGAATTGGAACCCGATACGGGAGCCGTGGAACGGGACGCCTGGACGATGGTCGGCTATTTGCCTCAGGAGGGCGAGGCGGTAGGGAGTGAGACGGTGTTGGAGGTCGCGACGGGACGGGCGGGGGAACTCCCCAAGTTAGAAAAACTACTGAAGGAATTGGAGGCATCGGGGAGTGTTTCAACTCCGGCCTACATGGAAGCTCACGCGAAGCACGACGCCTTGAATGACCCCCAGGTTGAAGCCAAAGCCAAGAAAATGCTCGCGGGGCTTGGCTTTCGCGAGACGGACTTTTCCAGACCGGCCAAGGATATGAGCGGCGGCTGGATTATGCGCGCCCATCTCGCCCGCTTGCTCGTCATGGAGCCTGATATTCTATTGCTGGATGAGCCGACGAATCATCTCGATCTTCTATCCTTGCTTTGGCTGCAGAATTATCTTAAGAATTATTCGGGCGCGTTGCTTATGATTTCGCACGATCGCCAGTTTATGGATGAAATCATAACCGAGGTTTACGAAATCGCGGATAAGAAGCTGATCGCTTACACGGGCAACTATTCAGACTTTTTGCGGCAGCGTGAGGAACGCTACGAGCAACAGTTGGCTGCCCATAAGAATCAGCAAAAGGAGATCCAGGCCCTCCAGGAGTTTGCTGATCGGTTCCGAGCCGTTCCCTCCAAGTCGTCGCAGGCGATGAGCAAGCTCAAGCAGATTGAGCGGATGGATAAAATCGAAAAGCCAATCCCGCCGCGCAAACCGTTCCGCTTTCAGATTCCTCAACCACCGCGCGGTGGGCAGCGGGCAGTGACGCTTGAGGGAATTCACATGGCGTATGGCACCAACAAGGTTTATTCCGGCCTTGATCTCGTGATCGAACGCGGTGAGCGCACCGTATTGGTCGGACCGAACGGCTCGGGAAAATCCACGCTTCTCAAGATTCTGGCCGGTGTGATCGATTTTCAAAATGGGGAGCGCAAGTTGGGTCACAACGCCAAGATTGGTTATTATAGTCAGCACCGATCTGGCACGCTCGATCCGAACAAGACCGTGCTCGACGAAGTGTTGACCATTGCGCCGAATCTGCGGGAAGACGAGGCACGGGCGGTCCTTGGGTCGTTTCTATTTCGCAAGGAAGAGATCTATAAATTGACGGAAGTACTGAGTGGCGGTGAGAAGAGTCGGCTCAACCTGATTAAGTTTCTGGTCGATCCGCCCAATCTTCTCCTTATGGATGAGCCAACGACTCATCTCGACATTCATACCGTGGAATCCCTAACCCTGGCGCTTGAACGGTATGAGGGAACGCTCGTATTCATTTCTCACGATGTTCATTTCATCCGGAAACTTGCCGCGAAAGTGCTTCATGTTAACGCCGGCTTGGTTTTCCCCTATGTCGGCGGCTACGACTATTTCCTGGAGAAAACCGGAGCCATGAGCGATGCCCGTGCCGCGCTTACAGCCGCTTGAAGAGCCAGGAGGGCATCCATCTTCCGCGGAGGTTCCGCGACGCTTTGAGTTCAATACAACGTCAACCGGAATGAGGGTGCATCGGCACGGCGTCACCGCAGACCCCGAAGCTCTGATTCGACAGGATGAGAAATGGTTGGACTCCCTGGAATCCGGCAGCGGCGAGGAGGTTCTGTGCTTTTGGGAGGCGACTCGACCGTTTGTGGTGGTGGGTTACGGTCAATCCATTGAGCAGGAAGTACATGTCGACCGCTGCGAGGTTTGTCGCTTCCCGATCCTCCGCCGGTGCTCCGGAGGGGGCACGGTGGTGCAGGGACCGGGTTGTTTGAACTACTCCCTAATCCTGCGAATCGTCGAGGGGGGTCCGCTCGGTGGGATAACCTCGACCAATGCCTGGATCATGGAACGTCAACGGCGGGCAATGTCTCGGTTGTTGCTGGGCGCAGTGACCGTTGCAGGATTCACGGACTTGGTGTGGTCGGCGGGCAACGAGAATACAGCAGAGCCCGAACCCGGGCGGAAATTTTCAGGGAACGCTCAGCGACGGAAGAGGCAGGCGTTACTATTCCACGGCACGATTCTGCATCATTTCGATCTATCGCTGATGGATGAACTCTTGAGAATGCCGTCCGTACAACCAAAATACCGCCACAACAGGCCACATACCGAATTTGTGGTGAACACGGGATTGGATCCAACGGCCATCCGGGCAGCGATTACGTGTGAGTGGCAGGCGGTTGGGTAGGTGGCTTTCGCCCGCAGAGCCAGAATCGAGTCGCGAGGAAAATGTGTGGTGACTCCGGCGGGAAATCATCTGAAGCGCAGCCAGAATCTCATTTGCGAGAGGTGCACCGGATGGTTCCTTGGGGAGTGGACGGGGGGGCCTGGGGACGATGGGCTTGGCCTGTTGGCTGGCATCGAACTCATTCGTCCTCTCCTCCACCGCCGGGCTTTTTCTCCCAGCGCCGCTGAGTTCGTTCCGGGAGCGATTTGTCACCCGTGGCGTAGTAAGTGCCCGGTCCGAACATCTCGTTGACGGCGGCTTCGAGTTCCCATGAGGCATTCACCTGAAAGCGATCATTGGGTTCAAGGAACACTCGTTGGCCGCCCGGCATGCGGACACTAAGGAACAGAGGTATGCGGCCTGGGTGCGCTTCGGCAAGAGCTCGGGCAGCCTCGAGCTTAGCTCGATCCAGTAGTTCGTGCTTCAGCCGCAGATATACGTTGCGAGTCAGCGTGCGCGGCGCGTCTTCGAGGCGTGAGATCTCCTGAGGGAACAGCTTCGGTTTATCTTCACCGGTGTTGACCTCGGCGGTCACGAGAACGGCCGCGTTGGGGACGAGCAACGAACGAAAGCTGTCGTAGCCTTCGTTCATCACCAACAATTGCACAGAGCCGGTGAGGTCCTCGAGGGTCGCCATGGCGTACGGCTTCCCGGATTTCTTGCTGACGCCTTGTTGCACGGTCCCGACGAGTCCCCCGACGCGGGTCATGGCACGATTGGGCAGGGTGGTCAGGGCGCCGATGGAATGAGAGGCAAAACGTTCGAGCAGTTCCACAAAGGGTTCCAGGGGATGGCCGCTGACGTAGAAGCCGAGTAGTTCCTTCTCCGCGGCAAGTTTTTCGGCGATGGGCCATTCCGCAATTCGTGGGAGGCTCGCTTCGACATTTCCCGGGGTATCGAAGGCTTCGAAGAGAGAAACCTGCCCGCGGGCCCGGTCTGCGGCCGCACTCTGAGCCCGGCTCATCACTCGCTCGACCCGCGCAAAAGACGTCGCGCGGTTTTCGCCAAGACTATCGCACGCGCCGGCCCGGATGAGACACTCGAGAACTTTCCGATTCATGGTGCGCAGATCCACCCGTTCGCAAAGATCGGAGAGAGTGATGAAGCGGCTGCCTTTGGTGCGGGCAGCCAGGATTCCATCCACAGCGATGCCACCGACGCCCTTAACTGCCGCGAGTCCAAACCGGATCGGCGGGAAGCCGGAGGAATCCTTCTTCTGCGGGCTTGGAGCGAAGGCAACATCGCTCTCATTAACGTCGGGTCCGTAAACTTGGATACCGAACTCCTTTGCCTCGGCAATGAACTGAGCGAGCTTCGCCAGGTCGCCCTGGTCGTTCGTCATCATCGCACACAGAAATTCCACCGGGTAATTGGCCTTCAGGTAGGCGGTCTGGTAGGCGACGATTGCATAGGCGGCGGCGTGCGATTTGTTGAATCCGTATCCGGCGAATTTTTCGAGCAGGTCGAACACCTCGTTGGCTTTTGCGGCAGGGATCTGGTTCTTTTCGGCACAGCCCCGAACAAACGAGTCGCGCTGTTTCGCCATTTCCTCCGGCTTTTTCTTGCCCATCGCGCGGCGCAGCAGATCCGCGCCACCCAGTGTGTAGCCGGCGAGGACCTGCGTCGCCTGCATCACCTGTTCCTGATAGATGAGGACGCCGTAGGTCTCCCGCGACACGGGTTCGAGCAGCGGGTGCGAATACTCGACCGCCTTGCGCCCATGCCGGCGTTCAATGAAATCCGGGATCAGATCCATCGGCCCCGGCCGGTAGAGCGAAATAAGGGCCGTGATGTGCTCGACACTTTGGATCTGGAATTTTTTGCAGAGATCTCGCATGCCGCCCGATTCCAACTGGAAGACACCCAGGGTCCGGGCATCGTTCAAGAGGGCATAGGTCTTCGCGTCGTCGAGCAGGAGGTCGTCCAACACGATGTCGATCTGCTGGGTCTTGCGGATCAATCCCACGGTATTCCGGAGCACGGTCAGGGTTTTCAACCCGAGAAAATCCATCTTCAACAAACCGAGATCACCCACCGGGCCCATGGCGTACTGGGTGACGATCCCTCCCTCCTCGTCCAATTTGAGTGGCAGCAGGTTGACCAATGGCTGAGCGCCAATGACCACGCCCGCGGCATGGACTCCCGCATTTCTCACCTGCTCCTCCAGGAGACGCGCATGGTCGAATAACTCCCGGGTGACCTCCTCGCTGTCGTAGGCCGACTTGAATTGTGCGTTCTTGGCCAGGGCATCCTCAAGCGACCACTTCACGTCGGTGATCATCTTCGCGAGCCGGTCGCATTCCCCGAAGCTGAGTCCCATGACGCGGCCCACGTCGCGAATCACCGACTTCGGCCCCAACGTTCCAAATGTGATGATCTGAGCGACGGCATCCTGGCCGTATTTTTTCCGGACATATTCGATCACTTCCTGCCGGCGATCGTCCGCAAAATCGATGTCGATATCCGGCGGGCTGACCCGTTCGGGGTTCAGGAACCGTTCGAAAAGCAGCCCGTAACGGAGCGGATCGACATTGGCGATTTCGAGCAGATAGGTGACGAGGGAACCGGCGGCGGAACCACGGGCGACGCAGGCAATGCCCGCGTTGCGGCCATAGCGGACAAAATCACCGACGATGAGAAAATAGCTGACGTAGCCAGTTTGCTCGATAACCGCGAGCTCAAGTTTCAAACGGTCCAGAAGCGAACTCACAGCGCTTTGCACGGCGGGGTCAGCGGGGTCACGGGACGCGTCGGGGCCTCCGGTAAACGTGGGCAAGCGAGCCGGGTCCGAGACATGGTCCACGAGGATCTCGGATCCCTCCACGTGAGCGGTGATGCCGTACCGGGTGACAAGTCCTTCGCAGAGCAACTTCCGCAGATACCCTTCGCGAGTCCAAGTTTCGGGCGGCTGAAACATGGGATAATGCTCCGCCCCCTTGCCGAACCGGATTTCAACCGCACACTTTTCGGCAACTTCGACGGTATTCAGCACGGCCTCGGGAACCTCGCTGAAGAGAGCCTTCATTTCGTCGGCGGAGCGGAGGTAGAACTGCTCCGGTTGGTACCGCATGCGTTTGCTGTCACTCAGCAGCGCCTGCGTGCCGATGCAAATGAGACAGTCATGCGCGCGCCAATGGCTCCGCTCGACATAGTGAACATCATTGGAGGCGACGGTTTTCAGGCCGAACTCGCGAGCCCAGGGAATCAGCGAGCGGTTTACCCGCGCCTGCTCTGGGATGCCATGATTCTGGAGTTCGAGGTAGAAGTTGTCGGGTCCGAGAACCTGTTTGAACCAGTCGATGGCACCGCGGGCCTTTGCGTCGTCGCCTTTGAGAATTGCCTCGGGGATTTCACTGGCGATGCAGCCCGACAGGCCGATTAGACCTTCCGAATGAACCGCGAGGATTTCCTTGTCGATCCGGGGTTTGTAGTAGAAACCCTCGAGATTGGCGCTGGTGACCAGTTTAACGAGATTCCGATAGCCGGTGTCATTTTTCGCGAGCAGAACGAGGTGATGATAGATGTCGCGCATCCCAGCGCCGGGCTTCTTTTCGAGGCGGCTTCCGGGTGCGACGTAAACCTCGCACCCGAGGATCGGTTTGATGCCGTGTTTGCGGGCTGCCTGATAGAACTCAACGGCTCCAAACATGTTGCCATGGTCGGTGATTGCCAGGGCTGGCAACTGGAGGGCCGCGGCCTTTTCCATCAGGCGATCCAGGCGGCAGGCTGCGTCGAGAAGCGAGTACTCGGTGTGGACATGCAAATGGACGAAATCGGCGGACGCCATGTAGGTTGACTATGAGAGTGGTAGTGTTGGGTTCATGCAAGGCTTTGTCGTGGAGCGTGAAATTGTCGTGCTCTGAACTGCTGGGTTGCAGACCGGAGGGCTTTCGGGGTATCCTCCCGGGATGTTCTGCTCCCTGCGATTCATTGTCCTGCTGGTGCTGGGTCTGTCTGCAATTGCCCGGGCGGACGTCCGGCTCCACGCCCTTTTCACAGACCATGGTGTTCTTCAGCAAGGTAAGAGGTTGCCGGTCTGGGGTTGGGCGGAGAATGGAGAGAGGGTGGCGGTCGAGTTCGCTGGCCAGCGGGCTGTAACGATCGCCCAGAACGGCCGGTGGCGCGTCTGGTTGACGCCGCTGAAAGCCAGTGCGGAACCGAGGATGATGCGCGTGACAGGCAACAACGCTCTTGAAGTCCAGGATTTGCTCGTCGGTGAGGTTTGGCTCGCTTCCGGCCAGTCCAATATGGAGTTGTCGATGAAATCCTCATTCAATTCGGAGGCGGACATCGAATCGGCAACGCAGCCGAATCTGCGGTTGTTCACAGTGCCGAGGCTCAAGGCTCAGGCTCCGGTCGAAAACGTAAAGTCCGCGTGGTCCCTATGCTCTCCCGACGCCGTCCGGGGATTCACAGCGGTTGGGTATTACTTCGGTCGGGATCTCCAGACCGCCCGGGGTGTGCCGGTCGGGATCATTCACACCTCGTGGGGCGGATCGCCGGCTGAAGTCTGGCTGAGTGACGCGAATCTCAAGGCGGACCCTGAGTTTTGCCGAGACATACTCGATGCCTATCCCGCGACTTACCGGAACTGGCAGCGGGCGAAAAAGGCCTGGGAGGCCGCCAAACTTGACGCGCAGCAGAAGGGCGTCGCCTTTACCCAATCGCAACCCGGGCTTGGATGGAAACCGGCGGAATTGTATAACGGCATGATTGCTCCGCTGCTGCCGTACGGCATTGGCGGTGCCATTTGGTATCAAGGTGAATCCAACGCGAGCCGAGCGTGGCAATACCGCCGGCTCTTCCCGGCCATGATCCAGAATTGGCGGAATGATTTTGGTCAGCGCGATTTTCCATTCCTTGCCGTCCAGTTGGCTCCCTGGGATCGCAACAAGAAACGCACCCTTGCAGAAATCACCGCCGCTCCGGGCGAGAGCAATTGGGCGGAATTGCGCGAGGCGCAGAATTACTCCACCCACGTGCTGAAAAACGTGGGCGTTGCCGTGATCACCGATGTCGGCGACAAGGACGACATCCATCCGACGAAGAAACAACCGGTGGGCGCCCGGCTCGCACTCCTGGCCCGGACGATTGCCTATGGCGACAAAAAGGTCGTCGCGAGCGGGCCTGTCTACCGAAAGCTGACGGTAAGCGGAAACAAAGCGATACTGACGTTCGATCACGTGGGGCGTGGACTCACTTCGCAGGGGGAACCCATCACGGGATTTTCGGTGGCGAGTGAAGATGGAAAATTTTACTGGGGCGAAGCGCGGATCGAAAATGCAAACCGCGTGAGCGTTGTCAGCAGTGAAGTGGCCAAGCCTGTGGCTGTGCGGTTTGGCTGGGCCGATTATCCAGTGTTGAATCTGAGCAATGATTCCGGCCTACCGGCGTCGCCGTTCAGGACGGACGTCTGGCCGGTGACTACTCAATTGCGGAAATAGGGGCAACCGGCGATCATTCCAACCATGTCCAGCCTCTCAAAGCCAGACTTCCGAAGATCATCGCGCGGCACATCCACCGGATTGTCGGTGTCGCTGAAGATTCCCGTTCAGGTCCTGGCGTTGACGGGAGCCTTCCTGGGATTGCTAGGATCCACAGTAGTGCTGCGAGGTGGCGCCGAGCTGAAGCGGGTGTCGACCCACCGAATTGCTGATCCGGCGCCCACTCCGGAGAGTCATGCCTCGACGATTGTGGAGACAGGGGATGGTCTGCTGGCGTCCTGGTTTGGGGGCACGGCGGAAAAAAACCCCGATGTGTGCATTTATACCGCTCGATTGAATGGCAAGACGTGGGAGATTCCGAAGAAAGTGGCCGAAGGCACTGAGGACGGGCCTACGCGGTATCCCTGTTGGAACCCGGTGCTGTTCCGCCCAGCTTCTGGACCCCTTTGCCTGTTCTACAAGGTGGGGCCAACCCCAGACAGTTGGTGGGGGCGCGTGATGACTTCGTCCGATGATGGCCAGACTTGGTCGCGATCGGCGCGGTTGCCGGAGACGATTCTGGGTCCGGTTCGCAACAAACCGGTGCAGTTGAGCGAGGGCACGATTCTGGCGGGGTCCAGTACGGAGCATGACGGCTGGCGGGTCCATCTAGAAAGGTTGCAGCTGCCGGTTCTCAATCGGGCGGGCGTGCCGAGTGCCCACCCCAACGTTAACACCTGGGATCCCACGGATTGGAAATGGCAGCGTTCTTCCCCGCTCCATACGGTGGAGGAATTTGAAGCGATTCAACCGACGGTGTTGGTGTGGGAACCGGGACGACTGCAGATTCTCTGCCGGACACGCTCTCAAAAGGTAATTTCCCAGTCGTGGAGTCTGGATGGGGGCTGGACATGGTCTGGGATGACGGCGACGCCTCTACCCAATCCCAACAGCGGGATTGACGGATTGGTGATGAAGGATGGACGCGGCGTGCTGGTTCACAATAACACAACGCGCGGACGAGGGGTCCTCGGGATTGCGTTGTCGCGGAACGGTCAAGATTGGCACCAAGCCTTGGAGTTGGAGAATGCCGATGGGGAGTTTTCCTATCCGGCGGTCATTCAGGCGCGAGACGGCCGGTTGCATGTCACCTACACGTGGAGACGTCGCGCGATCCAGCATGTGGTGATCGCCCCATGAGCGTGGACAAATCGAGTTGACCCCCGGGGCGTTGTCGGCAGTTTTATTGGATACGTATGAGGGTCGCCTCTTTCGCACTCGCAAGTCTGATGGTGATGATAGTAGTAGTCCTTAGGGGCGCCGACCTGGCACACCCCCGGTTTGGATTCCCGGTCTATTCCAATCAGCAGTCCGGGCGGCAGCTCTCCGGCCAGCATGCCCCGGCGAGCACACCTGCGTTGTCACCGGACGACGCTCAAAGAAAGTTCACCGTGCCGGATGGCTACCAGATGCGGCTTTTCGCTTCCGAGCCTGAGGTCGTCAACCCGGTGGCGATGTCGTGGGATGACCGCGGGCGCCTGTGGGTGTTGGAGCTTTATGAATATCCGCTGGGCACGAAGCCCGGTGTCAAAGGCCGGGATCGGATCAAAATTTTGGAAGACATCGATGGGGATGGCCGGGTGGACACTGTTAAAGTGTTTGCGGACGGATTCAGCCTGGCGACAGGCCTGCTTGTCGGCAATGGCGGGGTCTACGTCGGCGAAGCTCCAAATCTGTGGTTTCTCGAGGATACCAACGGCGATGACATCGCCGACAAGAAGACAGCGGTGCTGACGGGCTTTGGCCTGGAGGACCGGCATGAGTTGCTGAATGGGTTTACCTGGGGTCCGGACGGCCGGATGTATATGACGCACGGAGTGTTCACGCGCTCTTCGGTGATGGATCCGGACGAGAAGCTGGCCGACGCGCGTCCGACTGTTCTTACTGCAGGCGTTGCGCGCTTTGAACCCGCCTCACGCCGGTTCGAAGTGTTTGCCGAGGGCACCAGCAATCCCTGGGGTGTGGATTTCGACGCAAAGGGTAATGCTTTTGTCAGCGCCTGTGTCATTGACCATTTATTTCACCTGATTCCTGGTGGGATCTACGCCCGGCAAGCGGGTCAGCCTCCGTTTCCGTATGCCTACGAATTGCTCCCCAGCATTGTGGATCACAAGCACCACATGGCTGCCTATGCCGGCGTTTGCGTCTACGAGGGCGACCAATTCCCGGCGGACGTGCGGGGCGCGGTGTTAATGGGGAACATTCATGACAATGCGATCCATTGGGATCGATTGACTCCCAACGGCTCCACCTTCAAAGCCTCGTTTGTCCGTGACCTAGTGCGGGCCAACGACGGCTGGTTCATGCCGGTTAGTACTCAAGTGGGTCCGGACGGGGCAGTATGGATCATGGATTGGTATGACCGCTATCCATGCTACCAAAATGCGAATGCAGATCCCGACGGTGTGGATCGCGAGCGCGGTCGAATATGGCGCTTGGTGCATGTCGGCGCGAATCCTGGAAAGAATGTGCCGTCGCGTCCGCCCGGATTGAACCTGGGTGCGGGGAGCAGCGAGGATTTGGTCAAAGCGCTCGCTCACCCGAACGTGTGGCACCGTCGTATGGCTCAGCGAATCTTGAATGGCCGCAAGGATCCCGCCACACGAGATCGGTTGCTGAAAAGTCTACGGGAAACGCCGTCGACCGATGGTCGCCTAACCGCATTCTGGACTCTGTTCAGCTCGGGACTGGGGACCGAGGCAATCCTCGACGAAGGGTCATTGTCTCGCGACGCCGCCATCCGGGCGTGGGCGATGCATCTCACCGGCGACAAGCGGGAGTATAGTGTGGAGGCGATGAAACGCCTTGACCATGCCAGCAGGGATTCCGACCCGGGCGTGAGGCTTGCAGTTGTGTCCGCGATCCGCTGTTTCTTAAGCGGATCCCTGACCATCGACACCCCGCCACCCGCGACGGCTAATTCAGCGATGGTCGGGCAACTCCTGCCTGCGGTCGTTGAGGCGAACCGCGACACGGACGACCCCCTGATTCCGTTTATGATCTGGATGGCCGCCGAGCCCTTGGTTGCTCCGCGGGCCGGCAACATCCTCCAATGGTTTGCGGAACAGGGAATCAGCAATCAACCGCTTGCCGGGCGCATCCTCAACCGCATTCTGCGCCGCATCTGCGATGAGCGGAGCAGCCGCCAGCTGGATTTGGCGGTCAAATTCCTCGAGAAACTTCCGGAATCGTCGGCGTCACTGACCCTAGCCGCCTTGGATGGACTTCTCGAAGGGCAGCGGGGCAAGGCCGTCGTTCCTGCAGCCCCCACTCAGCCGTTCCTCGACAAACTCCTTGCGAGCACGAACAAAGAGATCGTGGTCCGAGCTCAGCAATTGGGCACGTTGTGGGGAGACGCCGCGGCGTTGCAGGCGACACTGTCAAGAATAGGCGACGCCAAGGCGGCGGAAGCAGATCGGCTGGAGGCGATCCGAGTCGTGCGCCAAACCAAGACGGAGGATGTGCGGAACGTTCTCGCGGCAGCGGCAGTTTCGAGTGCTCCGGACAACATTCGCGTTGAAGCGATCCGGGCGCTGGGTGAAGCGGGCAATGATGCCTCGACGTCCTCGCTACTCGCGGCGTGGTCAGTATTGGGCATTACTCCACGTCGGGCCACGGCGGAGTTGCTTGCATCCCGTCCGGCATGGACGGCACTGCTGTTGAAGGCGATTGATGGCGGCCGGGTGGGACGCAGCGACGTTCCGACGACCGTGATTCGCAACCTGATCAGCAGCAAAAATGATGCGGTGCGTCGTCAGGCCCAAAGGGTGTTTGGCAGGATCCAGGAAACCCCGGAGGATAAACTCAAGCTGATCGCTGAAAAGCGGAAGATGGTGATCGACGGTCCCGTGGATCTGGCGGCCGGGCGCCAGATCGCGCAGAAAACGTGCCTCGTATGTCACAAGCTGCACGGCGGAAACGCCGAGGTGGGACCCGACCTCACAGGGGTAGGACGCAGTTCCCTGGATGCCTTGTTACATAATGTGATTCACCCCAACGAAATCATCGGGCAAGGCTACGAAAACGTGGTTCTCGAACTGCGGGATGGGCGCACACTTACCGGGCGGATGATCGAGAGTAACGACGTGCGGATCCGATTGCTCCTGGCGGGGCCTCAGGAGGAAGTTATCGCCCGCAGCGATGTGAAATCCGTGGTGGTGAGCGACAATTCAGCGATGCCTGAGGGGCTCGAACAAATCCCGGACGAGGATTTCCGAAATCTTATCTGGTACATCCTTGCTCCGCCCGAAGACGGCAAGCCGTTGACACCGGAGCGGCGGAAGGAGTTCATTGGATCTCTGGATTCGGCGACGGTTTCCGCACCGGCCGACGGAGAATCCATTGCGCTGTGGAACCCGCCGTGGAGGGTGGATTGCCCGGTTATGGAGGGAGTGCCCGCCAAGCTCCCCGAGATGAAGGGTTGGCGAAACGTTTTGGTGACCCATCCGTTTGATCGAAGCCGGCCGGCCACTCTCGAACGCGATGTGGACGTCGCACCGGCGGGCCGCACTCATTTCCGCTGTGCCGTTGCAGCCCATCCCCATGGAGGATGGGAATTTAGGATCCTGGCGGATGGAAAAGTCCTACAAACACACACCGTGGAGGGCTCGACGGACAAATGGCAGGCCATCTCAGTGGATCTATCAAAGCTGGCAGGCCGGAAGGTCCGCCTGCGTCTGGAAAACGGGCCGGGAAACGCTGGGGACAGTTTTGGGTATTGGGCGGGTCTCGAAATTCATTCCGGAGACGCGGTCATCCCCCGCTGATGCGAGCTGTTAGGGGTTGGGCAACAAAATGTGGTGAGGGTTATTCATGGCACGAGAACTGGAAAAAAGGCACGGGAAAACGGTCCACAAGCTTCCGACGGGTGCCTACGAGGATCCGGGGTTCGATGACAAATCTCGGTGGGTCATCCTTGGGGCCGCGGCGGCTACGATTCTGGCCGTAGTGGCGCTGGTGTACGCCAAGCCGATCTACGTGCATCTCCGCACAGCGCGTGGCTTGCGCTTTGCCCAAGAGTCGGAGGCATTCCTCGCCCGAGGAGAAATGCACCAGAGCGGCAACCGCATCCAGGCCTCGCTGAAGCTGGCAAGCTTAGAACCGGCCGTCTGGCGTGCGGCCGCTCATTTTTGTGCCACCAATTACATGAGGGGAGGGTTGAATTACTACACCATGCTGCTGCGTAGCTCGGCAGCAACTCGTGACGACCGCCTTGGGTATGCTCACCTCGCTCTCGACCTCAACCTTACGGATCTTCCGGGGCCAGTTCTCGACGAGTTGATCCGGGTCGATCCGCTCGATTCGGATGCCCTGCGACTTCGCGTGAGTCAACTTAATTTGACCGGCCGGGCGACCGACGCCATTTCTACAGCCCGGGTATGGCTCGGCAGCAAACCGGACAGCCCGGATGCCCAATGCGCCCTGGGCGTCCTATTGCTGTATGAGAAGGATGCGACGAATCGCAGCGAGGGACGCCGGATGCTGTGGACTCAGGCTATGGGCGACGGACCCATGCACTTTCGCGCGGCAGAACTTCTGGGTCCAAACCAAGAATTAACCCGCGATGAAAATGAAGGATTGATCCGCTCGCTGCTGGGCCGCCCCAAACCTTCCTACGCCGAACGGTTGGCTGCGGCTTCGATCCGCATCAAGATTGATCCTCAGCATCGGGCATCAGAGATCCAAGAGATGATGCCAAAATCGAGCGAAGCCGTTCCGAACGACGAACTGGCAGCGCTCGTGAACTGGATGGTCGATCAGGGGGAAGCGGTCCGGGCGCTCGAATTATTGCCGGCAGAGCGGGCGCGGGATCACCCTGAACTGCTCGCGGCCCGGCTGCGCGCACAAGGATCGGCGGGGCTTTGGGGCGATGTCTCCACGATGTTGGAGCGGGATGAAAAGGCTAAAGTGCTCGAGCCCTACCTGTTCCACCTTTATAGCGTCGCCGTGGAAATCGCGAAAGGTAACACCGAGGAAAACGCGGGCCGGGATGTGATCCTCGGTCATTTCCAAAACGCGCTCGCCGCCTGCGGGAATCGCGTCGCCCCCATTCAATTTGTGGCGCAGTATGCCGAACACCTCGGCCAGTATCGCGCCGCTATCTCTTCCTATTCCCGGCTGATGGACTATCCGCCACTCTTGATCTCCAGCGGCAAGGCCATCCTCCGTTTGGTTGAACCGCTGGATGATATCAATATACAGCGTCAGACTCTTCGCCGGCTGGTGAGTTTCGTCCCCACCGAATCGTTGTTCCAGTTGCAGAATGCCTACCTGGCGTGTCTGTCCAATAACGAAGTGGCCAAGGCCAAAGCCTACCTCGAAAAGTATCTTACGACGAATCCAAGGGACGGCTTTGCCCGTGCCACCATAGCCCTGGCGTTACTCCGCTTGGGACAGTCGGCGGCTGCGCTTGAGATGATCGAAAATTCGGGCCTCAATTGGGCAGCAGTCCAGCCCCGTTGGACGGCCATTCACGCTGCCATTCTTGGAGCAACCGAAGATCGATCTGGCGCTCGAATGCTGGCCCGCAAGCTGGAAAATGCCCCATTGCGGGGCGAGGAGCGGCGCCTGATCGAACCCTGGCTTTGATTCCTACCTCGGTTGACGACATCGCCCGAGGTGCCCGCAACCAAGCTCCCCTGCCCCCCCGCCCTTGCGGGCGCCAAAACCCGGCTTGGCACAGTCCGATAATCGTCTAAGTTGGCTCTCTATCTTTTTGACGAATTTCCAACTTTGAACACCAAAGGTTCTCTCTCCAACGGTTCGGCAGTAGCGTTGTCTTCCCGCCCGAAAACGGCGGCCCGCTCGGGCTCAGCCCTCACTCGGTTCAGCGATTCGCTCGCCGATCTCGCCGAACTGGTGCTGGCTGGCAAATCGCCGGAACAGGCCAATCTCATCATCAGCGAGTTCATCAAGGACCTGCGCGCGAAGGGGCACTCGATTCCCACGGTCACCTCGACGCCTTATTTGAACACGATTCCGACCGATCAGGAACCGGAGTACCCGGGCGACCTCGTACTCGAACGGCAGATCAAATCCTACGTCCGCTGGAACGCCATGGCGATGGTGGTGAAAGCCAACTCCGGCAACCTGGGTGTCGGCGGCCACATCTCCACCTACGCCTCGCTGGCCACTCTTTATGAAGTAGGATACAACCACTTCTTCCGCGGTGGCGATGACGGCCGGACTGCCGATCTAATCTATTTCCAGGGCCACGCCTCACCCGGCAATTACGCCCGTGCCTACGTTGAGGGCCGCTTCACGGAGCAACACCTCCACAACTTCCGCCAGGAACTCCAGCCGGACCCGGGCCTCTCCAGTTATCCGCATCCATACCTGATGCCGGATTTTTGGCAGTTCCCGACCGTGTCCATGGGCCTTGGCCCGATTCACTCCATCTATCAGGCCCGGTTCACCCGATATCTTCAAAACCGAGGGCTTATACCGCCGCAGACGGAGCACGACCCGAAAATCTGGAGTTTTATTGGCGATGGCGAATCGGATGAACCGGAAACGCTGGGGGCCATCGGTCTCGCCACCCGCGAGGGACTCGACAACCTGGTCTGGGTCGTCAATTGCAATCTACAGCGCCTCGATGGACCGGTCCGGGGCAACGGGAAAATCATCCAGGATCTCGAAGGCCAATTTCGCGGCGCAGGCTGGAATGTAATCAAGGTGATCTGGGGCGGAAACTGGGACACGCTGCTCGCCCAGGATAGCACCGGACTGCTCGCCCGCCGCATGGAGGAGGTGGTCGACGGTGAATATCAGAAATATGTCGTCGAGCCCGGCAGTTATATCCGTCGGAATTTCTTCGGCAAACACCCCGAGCTGCTTTCGTTGGTGAAAAAATACTCTGACGACCAGCTGAAGAAGCTCATGCGCGGCGGACATGATCCCCGCAAGGTGTATGCTGCCTACAAGCTGGCCACCACACCCAATGGGCTGCCCACGGTAATCCTTGCAAAAACGGTCAAGGGTTACGGCCTCGGGGAAGCGGGTGAAGGCCGCAATCCAACCCACGGCCAGAAGAAACTCAATGAACGCGAGCTTCGGGAATTCCGCGCCCGGTTCAATATCCCGGTGTCCGATGAGGTCATCGCCGACATGCCGTTCTTCCGGCCACCATCGGATGGCCCGGAAGGCCGCTACCTGAAGGCCCGCCGCCAAGCCCTCCACGGGGATGTTCCCAAACGAATGCCTCGGGCGCCAAGACTGACCGCTCCCAGCCCTTCCGAGTTTCCGTCGCTTCTCTCCGGCGCCGTTCTCAAAAACGCATCCACCACCAAGGCGTACACCGTGTTCCTCAGCGCCCTCCTGCGTCACCCAGGCGTCGGCAAATACATCGTACCCATCGTACCCGATGAAGCCCGCACCTTTGGCATGGAGGGATTGTTTACCCAGGTGGGTATCTATTCATCCAAGGGACAACTCTATAACCCGGTCGATTCGGCCAGTTCCATGCCCTACAAGGAATCCAAGACGGGCCAGTTGCTCGAAGAAGGCATCAACGAGGCCGGTGCCATGGGCAGCTTTGTTGCCGCGGGAACCGCCTACTTCAACCATGGCGTTCCCACCATTCCATTCTATATTTATTACTCGATGTTCGGATTCCAGCGGGTCGGTGACCAGATCTGGCTCGCCGCCGACAGCCGATGCCGTGGTTTCCTCTTTGGAGCCACCTCGGGCCGCACAACCCTGAACGGTGAAGGACTCCAGCATCAGGATGCCCAAAGCCATCTGATTGCCACGGCGGTTCCCACTCTGTACAGCTACGAACCGGCCTTCGGTTATGAACTTGTCGTCATTGTCTGCGATGGAATCAAGCGGATGTATGAAGAGGGTGAGGATATCTTTTACTATATTTCGCTGCATAATGAGGATTTCAAGCACATGGCAATGCCCGAGGGAGATCATGTGGTTCCCGGCATTCTCAATGGAATGTACAAGATCAAGGCAGGCCGCGCCGATCTGAAATACAAAGTCCAACTGTTGAGCTCGGGCTCCATCCTCCATCAGGCCCTGAAAGCGCAGGAGATACTCGAAAAGTATGGAGTCAGCGCCGATGTTTGGAGCGTGACCAGTTTCAAAAGGCTTCGCACCGAAGCGCTCGCTGCGCAACGCTGGAACATGTTGCACCCCACCGAAAAGCTGAGGGTCAGTTTCCTCGAGACAACGGTCGCCGCCGAGCTCGGCAGTTGGGTGGCGGTCACCGATAACTTGAAACTGGTGGCGGATCAAATCGCTCCCTGGCTTCCTGGAGGCCTGACAACGCTGGGGTGCGATGGTTTCGGCCGAAGTGAAGCCCGTCCAGCCCTCCGACGGTTTTTTGAAATTGACGCCGAATGCACGGCGGTCGGTGCCTTATATTCGCTTGTCCGCAGGGGGGAACTCCCCGCGACGACGCTTGAAGCGGCGATTCGCGAACTCCGTGTCGATCCCGAGAAGGCATTTGGTACGTGTGTCTGATCTTGCCAAGTGAGCCTTCTCAACGACGTTCCAGCCTATGGAACTATCGATGGAATCCGTCGATGCGGACGCTAATTCTGCCGCCGCCCCCATAGCGGCCCGGTCGGAACGGCAGGCGATGGATTGGAGTCTGGTATTGGTGAGCCAGGGAATTGAGGTTGCGATTGCGCAACCGAATCCAATCCTCTGGCAGCTACTGGTTGCCCCAGCGGACCATGCGCGCGCCCTGAATGTTATCCGGCGGTTTCGTCTTGAGAACCGACGCTGGGCTTGGCGCCACATTTTGCCGTCGGGTGGTATTGCGCCGCATCCGGCCGCACTCATCTGGGTGTGTGGGCTCGCGGCGATCCATGCCGGGCTGCCTCCCTCTCTTGTGCAACGAGGTCTGTTTAGTACGCACTGGGTTCGAGCGGGCGAATGGTGGCGTGCGTTTACCGCGGTCGGTCTTCACGCAGATCTGGGCCATCTCGCCGCCAATTCGGCCATTGGCGTGATCGTTCTGGGTCTGGCGATGACTCGGTTTGAGGCTCTTAGGGCTTTCACACTCACCTGGCTTGCGGCCGCTCTCGCTAATTTCTCCGCCCTAGCTTGGCGGAACCACGAGTATACGGGGCTGGGTGCCTCGGGGATGGTGATGGCTTCTATCGGTCTATTGACGTCTGAGGCCGTCACGCAATGGCGATTCGGCCGGTTTGCCACCCGCTCGATCCTGAGTGCATTCGGCGCGGGGACCTGCCTGTTCGTCTTATTGGGCACCAGTGGACCCGGGGATATACTGGTCCATACCGCCGGATTCCTCTGGGGACTCGTGCTCGGAAGCGTCACCGCCTGGATGGGAAGCCGGCGGGATAATGACATACGAGTATCACGACTCCGGTACTAAGCTACCAGCCACATCGGTTCGGTAAGCTTTGATTGCGGGGATAATTCCGGCGAGTGCGCCCAGGAATATCAGGGCTGCGGGCGCCCAGAGCCAAACCCAGTCGGGCTTCCATACTTCGATGACCACGCCGGTTTGGGTTCGCACCACGACTCCGGCGAAGGCGAGCAATGCAAAATGAAAGGCGAACGCGACGATCATGCCCAACGCGGCGACCGCGGCGGCTTCGAGTACAATTGCGGCAAATATCGTGCTGCGTCGGGCACCGAGGGCACGCAGAATTGCCAAGTCTCTTCGGCGCGCACTCATCGAGTTGTAGAGAGACGCGAGAACCGAGGCGCAGGCGACGAGAGCCACCATGACGGCGACCAGAGATAGTACCTTGTCGAACCAGCCCAGTTTGTCGAAGAGATCCTTAAGCACTGCGCCAATCGGCCATGCAAACGTGAATCGGTTTCCTTGGCGATTATAGAGCAGATCCAGCATCATCCCAGCGGTCGGAGACCGAAGTTTCACCAGTGCGGCGCTGACGTCATTCGCCGCGCTGGCGACGTGGCCGCTCATTGATTGCAATCCGGCGAGAGGAATCCAGATCACACGATCCGCCGGGGTTGACGACGGGGACAGGATGCCTGTCACGGAATACGTCTCGGAATGCTGCTCCCTTTCGTTAAAGATCAGTCCGTGATAGGGGTGAAACGTGTCACCCAATTTCATCCCCAGCTGCTTTGCAGCAAAGGCACCCAGCACGGCCTCATGTTGGGCGGGGTCAAAAACCCGGCCACCCGGTTCCACAGCAAGCCGCTTTCCCGGCCTGTATTCGACTTTTTCGAACATCTCCGGCGTGGTTCCCACCAGTCGCCAGCCGCGGTAGTTGTCGCCCACGGCGATCGGGACTACGAGAGCAACGGCTCGGTTGCTGGCGAGGGTTGCGACATCGGCCATGGGGATGTTTCCGGGCGATGCTTCCAGGTGGAAAATGGAATTGAGCACGAGCTGCAGTTTGGCGCCCCGCGCCCCAAGAACGGCGTCCCATCCGCCCGTCATTCCGGTAAACGCGGCCTGACTTTGCCGCTTGAGCGACCAAACAGTCATCAGCAAGGCACCGGCGAGGGCAATCGACAGAGCGGTGACCACGGTTGCCAGGGCGTGTTGGCGGAGGCTACGGCGGACGAGGAGAGGGAGGGTCACGTGAATGCGGGATCAGGCGGGCGGGTGTGCCGCTCGATTCAGTTCCCCGAGAGAGAGGGGGTTCGATCCGAAGCGGGCGAGCACCTCGGGATCGTGACTTACCAGCAGGAGGGAGGCGCCGCTTTCGCGGCACGTTTCCCGGATCAGTACCAATGCAGCCCGAGCATTGGCCGGATCGAGATTGCCGGTCGGTTCGTCAGCGAGGATCAGTTTCGGTCGATTGGCCAATGCGCGGGCTACCGCGACTCGCTGTTGCTGTCCGGTGGAAAGCTGACGTGGATAGTGGTGGAGTCGATTGCCCAGTCCCATTCGCTTCAACAAATCCTCGGCACGGCTCCGGTCCGGTCCCGGGCCAAACGCCATTCCCAAAAGGACATTTTCCACGCAGGTGAAACCCTGTAGGAGGTTGAAGGTTTGAAAAATATAGCCGAATGAACGAGCTCGGTGACGATCCCTCGCACTCTCTGACAGGAGGGCTAGATCCGAGCCGTCGAATCGGATGGATCCGCCATCGGCTGCAAGAATTCCTGCAATCAGATTCAGGAACGTGGTCTTGCCTGAACCGCTCGGACCCGACAGTGCCGTCTGCGCCCCTGCCTCCAGTTGAAATGTCGGCACATCGATGACGGTCATGACGGCTCCGTCAGGGGTGACAAACCCCTTTCTTAGATCGCTGATTTCAAGTAACGCCATCGCGGGAACCGATGTGTCAGCATGGGAACCAGCACGGATCGGAGTCAAACCGTAAGGAGCTCACTCTATCGTGCAGAGCCAAAAAGTGGGCGGACTGTTGTTAGAACTGATTCTCTTTGTCCTGGAACAGCACGTTGAACGTGGTCATGGATCCGTAGCATCGGGTGATGTATTGCTGCCAGTCGAATTTCTCCGCAGAGGTGAGTCCTTCGTGGGAATTCACCTTTTGCTCCAGGACCCTTAAATTGTTGCGCATCATCACTAGCTTGTGAAAGAAGAGTTGCAGTTCGACCTCTTTGGTTTGAAGGGTCGGGTCGGTGGGGTGCAAGACCATCCGGCCTCCCTTCCAACGCTTCGCCAGTTCCCGCACAGCACCGTCGGGTCGTTCCAATCCGAGCCGTTGCAGGGTGGAGTCGACCGTCTGGCTGATGAGTTGGGTGAGTGGAAGGTGCAACCCGGTGAGAGCCGCCTGCGATTCGGCGGGTTCGAGCCCGCTCGTTTCCGGATGAACGGTTCGGCGCCCATCCAAAAATTGAATCTCTGCGGAGTGCTCGTGGATTACCTTGACCGTTCCCGCTCCGTAATCGGGGTGACGTACCTGCATGCCAAGAGTCAGCAATTCAGCTTTCATGGGGAAAAGATGCCTCGACGGGCGCGGGTTGCAATGACGCAGGTACGCAGCGAGCGATTCCCGTGCGGACTGCTTGGCGAGAGGGGGACCGGGCGGTAGCCTCGCGATATGCCGACTTGGTTACGATTTCTTGCCGTTTACAACGTGGCGGTTTGGCTGGGCGCATGCGTCTCAGCCACCCTTTTCATTCAACCGCTTTTCTTTACGCCTGAGGTGACTCCAGGGTTGGTTCAAAAATATACCGCTGGAAAACTCGCCCAGTTGGCGTTTGGGCGGTACTTCGCCCTCCAGGTTGGGTGCGGAGTCCTGACGGCTCTTTTTCTTGTCGCGGAACGGCTCTCGACGGGAAAGCCCATTGCACGGGCACGCATCTGGGTGTTGGCGGGTCTGCTCGTGATGCTGGGATCCGGATTCTGGCTGTTGCCGAAAATGGAGAGATTGCATCTGGTGAAGTATGCCGTGAACACCGGCATTGCTCAGAAAGCGGCCGCAACCCGCGAATTCGGCGTGTGGCATGGGATATCGCAGGTAGGCAATTTACTCGGGGGAATCGCCGTAGCGTGGATTTTCTGGCGGACCGTGTCGCCCGTTAAGCTAACCCGGTTCGATCCGGTCCCCCGGAGGGGAGGGTGAGATGGGCGGCGTGCGGTACTCTAAGTTCCTGGGTGGGGAGGTTTTCCAACAAATGGACATGAATTGGGACCATGAACCGCTCCTGGGAAGAGATTGGGGCGGACTCCCGTCCGCGACTGGAGATTGGCCATTTCTCTGTGCGCTTTGGCCTTCCTTAGTCGGAAACTTTGTCGAGTCCGTTCAGCAGGGAAATAGATGCTCACCTATGACAAACGCAAAGTTTATAAGAAGGCACTGGCTTTCGGCGCATGCGCCGAAGAGTTTTCTGCCTCCTGGGGTAGGCGGCACGCCATCGGCGATTTCTTGAGATTGCCGCCACTTCGGTCGCGAAAACGGTCGCCTATCTGGATCTTTACTAGCGGAAGGCACTTCCAGCCCACGTCCAAACGACTCGCGGAAGAGAGCTTTTGAACCGAATCATTGCGATGCTACACAGGTTTTGAAGATTCTGGAGGCTCTAAAGTTCCAGCCGCCAATTTCCGGATCGACAAAGTTTCCGACGAAGGAAAGCAAGAGGAGGCCAAAAAACGGCCAATCTCCAGGCGCGGACTCCCGTCCGCGACTACGGAAGGACGGCTTTGGGCTTTGGCTTTGGCTTTGCCCTGAGTTTTTTCTTGCCCGAGGCAGATTTTTCGTTGGATTGGACACTCAGCGCGTCACTCCAAAGCCCTTCCAAATCGTACTTTTCACGGACATCAGGATGCATTAGGTGCACGATCACGTCGAAATAATCGATTACAATCCAGCGACCTGCTGCCGTTCCCTCGGCGTGAGTGGGCTTTAGGTCGTGTTCTTCGTGCAGTCGATCCCGAATCTCGGATTCCACGGCCCGCAGGTGGGGCTCGCTCGAACCCGACGCCACGACGAAGAAGTCTGTCACCGAGGACACATTGCGGACGTCCAATACCACCACATTTTCCGCCTTTTTATTGCCGGCAAGGTCCCGGCACAGAAGAGCCAGCATTCGCGAATCCATCTCGGAGAGAATGCAATGCGCGTCGCTAAAATAAAGAGCATTCGTCCGATACGCAGTTTTTGGATCACTTTTTCAAGCAACCCTCTTTGACAGAATCGAGAATCGTTTCACAATTCAGCCATGGTAAAATCAACCGGCAAATCCAAATCCAAACCCATTCCCATGTCGGCTCCCACCTTGACGGCTCCGATGCTTACCACGGCGTCCGGCGCTCCGGTCGGGGATAATCAGAATTCCATGACTGCGGGTCCGCGTGGCCCAGTGCTCATGCAGGACTGGTGGCTCATTGAAAAGATGGCCACTTCAACCGGGAACGGATTCCGGAGCGAGTCGTGCATGCCAAGGGTGTGGCTGCTTACGGCTCGTTGACCATATCACGGGACATTTCGAAGTATAGCCGGGCGAAGCTTTTCGGGACGGTGGGGACCAAGGCTGAATGTTTCCTGCGGTTTTCAACTGTGGCGGGCGAGAGGGGAGCTGCGGATGCCGAGCGGGACGTCGGCAGCTTTGCTCTCAAAGTGTACACCGAGGAGGGGAACTGGGATCTGGTAGGCAACAACACCCCGGTGTTTTTCATCCGTGACCCGCTGAAGTTCAGCGATTTCATCCGGACACAGAAGCGGGATCCGAAGAGCAATCTTCGGAACAACACGGCGTCGTGGGATTTTTGGTCGCTCTCGCCGGAATCGCTGCACCAAGTGACCATCCTGATGAGTGACCGTGGGCTTCCTCGAAGCCTGCGTCAGATGAACGGCTATGGATCGCACACGTACAGCTTTATAAACGCCAAGGGACAGCGGCACTGGGTCAAATTCCATTTTAAGACACTTCAAGGACACTCCTTTTATACCGATGAAGAATCGGTTTCGGTGGTGGGACACGATCGTGAATCCTCCCAACGGGATCTGTATGACAACATTGCGAGAGGCAATCATCCGCGATGGCGTTTTTGCGTCCAAATTATGTCCGAGAAGGCTGCGGAAACCTACCGGTGGAATCCCTTCGACCTCACGAAGGTTTGGCCTCACAAGGACTATCCGTTAATCGACGTAGGCGTTCTGGAACTGAATCGGAACCCGGAGAATTACTTTGCGGAAGTCGAGCAATCGGCGTTCGCTCCGGCCCTTGTGATTCCGGGCATCGGTCATTCGCCGGACAAGATGCTCCAGGCGCGGATTCTTTCCTATACCGATGCGCATCGGTACCGGTTGGGGGTCAATTATCAAGACCTTCCGGTGAACAAGCCCCGTTGCCCGGTGATGCATTATCATCGCGACGGCACGATGCGTTTCGATGGCAATTTTGGTGGAGCGGTGAATTATGAGCCGAACAGCCTGAATGGCCCGCAGCAATGCCCGGCGTTTAACGAGCCACCGCTTAAGTTGTCGGGTGCGGCGGACCGCTTCAATCATCGGGATGGCAATGACGATTATACGCAGCCGGGGAATTTGTTCCGGCTGATGACCCCGGAGCAGCAGGGCCGGTTATTTTCGAATATTGCCCGGCACATGGCGGCGGTGCCGCAGGAGATCCAGATGCGCCAAGTCAGCCATTTCTTCCGGGCGGACCCGAACTACGGCATGGGGGTGGCGAATGCGCTGGGGTTGGATATCCGCGAGTTCGCTGCGGCGGCCGGCCACGGGCAACCCACGCCGAAAAAGCGTTCTACAAAATAGAAAGGCCCAGAGCTACTTCGATCCCAGCGCGCTCGCCATTGTAAAGATCGGGAGGAGCAGGCCCAGGGCCAGGAATCCTATGCCGGCGGCCACCAAGCAGAGGATCGCCGGTTCGATGAGGCGGACCGCCTGGTCGACTTGGCGGTTTGTCTTGCGCTCAACGGTATCGGCTATTTGCACGAGAACCTTGTCCAACTTGTTCGATTCTTCCGCGACGGCGATCATGGCCAGGATTTGATCAGGGAAAAATCCACCCGCAGCGAGGGGTTCGGAGAGGCGTTTTCCGTCCCGCACGGCTTCGGTTGCTTCAGCGATGCCGTCGGCAAGAATGGTGGAACCGGTGGCGTCGCGACTGATGCGGAGGGCTTGGAGCATCGGAACACCGTTGGCGAGCATCGTTCCGAGAATCCGGCAGAACCGCGTGATGGCGAGCAGGCGCAGGGCTGAACCGACGACGGGCACCCGGAGTTGCCAATGTTCAAGTTTTCTTCGAGCGGTGGCGCTTCGGACATTGGCCCAGATCAACGCAGCGAGTCCGGCTCCCGCGACAATCAGGAGGTACCAGTATCTTCGAACGGCAATGCTGGCGGCGAACATGATTTCGGTGGGGAGCGGTTTCTTGGCCGACGCGAGGAGGGGTTCGAATTTCGGCACGAAGAAGATGAGGGCAAGGATCATCACGGCAAAACCCAGTGCGCTGAGCATTGCCGGATAAATGATTGCGCCCAACACCTTCCCACGAAGTTCCTCGAACCGTTCGAGGAATGCTGCGAGCCCCCGCAGTGCGTCCTCCAAAAATGCAGCCCGTTCGCCCGCCTGAATCATCGACGTGTGAAGGGGTGGAAAGATGTCGGGAAATTGCTTGAGCGAGTCGGTGAGCGTTTTGCCGTCCGCTATCGAGGCGCGGATCTCCTTCAGGAGTCCTTTCGGCCCCGAAGAGCCGGTGGACCGAATCAGGGAATCCAGGGCCCGCAACAGGGGAACGCCTGACCCGAGCAGGTCTGCGAGCTGCCCGTAGAGAATTCCCAGATCGCGTGTTCGGACCCGTAGGTGTTTGGCGGGTGCCTTGCCGGACACCCAACCCTTTCCAGCGATGCTGACTGGAAATAGACCTTGGTCTTCGAGCATCCGCAGGCCGGCGGACTCGGACTCGGCTTCCAGAGTGCCGGTGATCCTTTGCCCGCCGCTGTTGAGGGCTGTATAGTTGAAGCGCGTCATGAGGCATTAATTCAACCGCCCTCCAAACGGGGGACGTTCAGAGAGCCGTGCATAGTAATACTTCGTCGGGGGTGGTCGTGCCCGCGCGAACCTTTTCCCAACCGTCTTCGCGCAGGAGACGCAGTCCGGAAGCCTTGGCAGCCGCGACCAGTTGGCTGAGGGGAGCGCGTTCGATGATTTTTTCCGCGATTGTGTCGTTTGAGAGCAACAGTTCGTACAAGCCCGTACGGCCTCGGAACCCGGTGTTCCGGCAATTCGGACACCCGGTTCCGCGGTACAGTTTTTGTCCGGGCTCCAGCTTGAGATCCCGCGGTAGAGTGGTGACATCCGGAACGTAGTCGACACGGCATTTGGGGCAGATCCGGCGCACCAACCGTTGCGCCATCGCACCGATCAGCGTGCTGCTGATGAGAAAGGGCTCGACCCCCATGTCGATGAGTCGCATCGGGGCGGAAGCCGCATCATTGGTGTGGAGTGTGGACAGCACCAGATGGCCGGTCAGCGCCGCCTGCACGGCAGCGCGAGCGGTCTCAAGATCGCGAATTTCACCGATCATGACGACATCAGGATCATGACGGAGGATGGCCCGGAGACCGCGTTCAAAGGTCATGCCCACCTGTGCATGAACGGGGATCTGATTGACACCGGCAAGGTGGTATTCAACGGGATCCTCGACCGTCAGGACCTTGAGCCCCGGGCCGACCAACGCATTGAGAGCGGCGTAGAGAGTGGTCGTTTTCCCGGCGCCCGTGGGGCCGGTCACCAGGAAGATCCCGTGCGGTCGGTCGATGACCTCCTGGAACCGAGCGTAGGTAACGTCGTCCATGCCCAGTTGCGGTAGCGTGAAAAGGACGTTGGATTTGTCGAGCAACCGCATAACCACGCCTTCCCCGAACAACATGGGAATCACGCTGACGCGGACATCGACCTGTCGTCCACCGACATGAAACTGGATGCGGCCGTCCTGCGGGACGCGGCGTTCGGCGATATTCAGGCTGGCGAGGATTTTGATGCGGCTGATGATGGCGGCCTGGAACCGGTGCATCTGAGGTGGGATGGACGCCTCTTGAAGAATACCGTCGATTCGGTAGCGGATGACGATCTGGTGTTCGTACGGTTCGACGTGGATGTCACTCGCTCGTTCGTTGATTGCTTCGAGGATGATTTCGTTGACGAGTTTGACGACACTGGCCTCGCGGGCCATTTCGAGAAGATCCTCGCTGCCCTGGACCGAGGCGGTCGCGGCTCCTGACTCCTCATTACCGACCATTTCATCGAGTGTATCGCCGCCCAGTCCGTAGTGGGATTTGATGATCTTGTCGATGGCCTCCTTCGGGGCGAGGACGGGCTGGATGGTCAGGCCCGTCATCAGCCGGAGATCATCGAATGCGTAGAGGTCGAACGCGTCGCTCGTTGCCACATTGAGGGTGTCGCCAGTCTTAGAGATCGGCACGAGGCGTTTCCGATAAATAATCTTCGACGGCAGTGCCCGGAGAGTTTCTGGGGCGATTGTGATGTCCTCGAGTTTGACCAGAGGCAGGTGCAGTTCCTCGGACATCACCTCCAGCAATTGGTGCTCGGTGAGCATGCCGAGTTGGATGATGGCGCGATCGATCCGGAGACCCTCCGAACGGTGGAGCATCATCGCTTCCTCAAGCTGGCTCTCCGAGAGGAGGGAGCGGTCGAGAAGGATTTGGGAAATGCTCACCAGTTACCTCCGTTCCAGGATTGAGGTAACAACCCGGAGGAAGTCTGAGGGATGCCGGGGAGAATTGGGAATAAGGCCACCATACAGCGAGCATGGCCGAGACGGCGATACAGCCAAGGACAATTGTCAGACCCCGTCGTTGGGGGCGACCGGCTTTTCCCGGTGGGAACGGCCAACGCCGGCGACGCGTCCCAGCATGCGGAGCAGGAGATGACCGGAGATCCGCAGTCCGAGCAAGTCGCGAAGGAAATTGAACTTCCGGCGGGGGTCATGCCGGAGACTGCTCGCGGCCGCCTCGACCTGGATCATCGAGTCAGCGGTGAAAGCTTCTTCCAGGACGTCGTAGTCTGCGGCGAACGGCTTGCGACTCAGGGCGTGAACGATGCGCACAAACGGTTTCTTAACGGGCGGGATGCAAGCCCAGAAGGCGCGCTCGACGAATTCCTCCGGCGGCCACTGTTTTCGGTCGCAAATCCGTCGTGCAAGGGATCCAATTTCCTGGCTGGCTGGAATCATTTTCGAGAAACTTATGAAGCATCGGAGGTCCAAAGAAAAGCAGTAGATGAACGGGGACAGGGGTTCCGTGCATCCACCCGTTGCCGGTGGTGGACCTCACGACTCTACTCCCCCTCAATTTCCATCCGACGCGAAGCTCGCTTGAGCTTGCGCCAGAATAGGGCAATCTATGGACAGTGAATACACCAAGGGACTCAAATGACCCGAAACGATGGCTCTGCGATGGTGTGCATTGGATGCCTTGGTGGATTGGTTGGGCTTTGATGCTGATGTCGGTGCTGACGGTGCCGTTGGTGGCAGCGGAAATTTCGGCAGCCGAGGAGTTGTTGCGAAAGGGAGAGTACCGGGCGGCAATTGATGTCGCGCAGGCGGTAATTGCCACCGAGCACCTGACCAACAATTACAGTCCGGACAAAGACCGCTTGGAGGGATGGAGCCGGGTGTTGGCGACCGGGCTACTGACCGTGGGCCGATATGCCGAGGCATACCCGGTGATGACCAATGCCCTGCGACGGGTGCCTCGGAGTGTGCGATTGCGTTGGCTGGCGAGAGATGTATTTCGAGCCAATGGCGAGCCGGAGCGTGGGATGAAGATGGTCGATGAAATTCGCGAGCAGGTTGCAGGACGAAATTCGAGCGTCCGCGACGGTGCCAGCCTGGTTGTCTTCGGGCGTGCCCTTCTTTTGCTGGGTGCGGATCCCAAAGACGTGCTGGAAAAGGTATATGCGGTGGCTCAAAAGGTGGAACCCAAGCTCCGGGAAGTATATTTGGCGCGTGGAGAGCTCGCCCTGGATAAGCATGAGCCTGACTTAGCAGCGAAGGCGTTCAACGAAGGCTTGAAGATATTTCCGGAGGACCCCGACCTTCTCTGCGGTCTGGCTGAGGCTCATGTCGGCGGAGATCGGACGGAGATGATCGCGTCGCTCGAAGCAGCCCTCAAGGTAAATCCGCGACACCTCCCGAGTCTGCAGCTTCTGGTGGATCATAGGATTGACGCTGAGGACTACTCCGGAGCGGGCCGGATGCTGGACGAGATCGAAAAGGTGAATCCGGCGGATCCTGATGGCCGTGCCTACCGTGCGGTGCTTGCATTTTTGCGAAATGATGTTGCGGCGATGAGCGAGGCCCGGGAGGCGGCGTTGGGCCTTTGGATCACCAATCCCCGGGTGGATCACCTGATTGGCCTCAAGCTTTCCCAGCGCTATCGGTTCGCCGAAGGTGCCGCCCACCAGCGACAGGCGCTCGCACTCGATCCCGACTATCTCCCCGCAAAATCCCAATTGGCCAGCGACCTGTTACGACTTGGGGAGGAGGCGGAAGGCTGGCGGCTGGCGGAGGAAGTGCAGGCCAGAGACGGGTACGATGTCGCCGCATTCAATCTGGGAACTCTCCACGCGACAATGTCCCGCTACGCGACGATTACCAACGGCGATTTCATCCTGCGCATGACCGATCATGAGGCGGCGGTCTACGGGCCCCGGGTGCTGGATCTCCTGAACCGGGCGAAACACCGGTTAAGCGATAAATATGGTTTTCAACTAACCCTGCCGACCATTGTGGAAGTTTTCGCAAACCAAAAGGATTTTGGAGTGCGCACGTTTGGTATGCCGGAGAACCCCGGTTTCCTTGGGGTTTGCTTCGGGCGAGTTGTGACCGCCAACAGCCCGGCGGCAAATGGAGGACACTCCGTCAATTGGGAAGCGGTGCTGTGGCATGAATTCTGTCACGTCATCACTCTCCAACTGACCCGCAACCGTATGCCACGCTGGCTCAGCGAGGGCATCTCGGTGTATGAGGAGGCCCAGGAGAATCCCACGTGGGGACAGCGGATGACGCCTCGGTATCGGGAGATGATCCTGGGGGGTGAGCTGATACCGATTGCGCGATTGAGTTCCGCGTTCCTAACGCCGAAGACCCCGTTTCATTTGCAGTTCGCCTACTTTGAGTCGTCGTTGGTCGTCGAATTCCTCATTGAGCGGTATGGGCTGGATCGATTGAGGGCCATTCTACACGGCTTGCGGGACGGTGTGGAGATTAATGGGGCGATTGTGACTAATGCCGGGCCCCTGGAGAAAGTGGAGCGAGATTTTGCTGAATTCGCGGGCAATCGCGCACGCCAGTTGGGGCCCGGGCTTAGTTGGGAAAAACCGGCGTTGGAAGGATTGCTGGGAAAGACTCCAACGCGAGTCGCCCCGCTCAAAGGACCTGTGAGCTCGCCGGCGGGAAGCTCGACGAATTATTACTCGTTGCTCCGGGAATCGGCGGGATTTGTGAACGAGAAAAAGTGGTCGGAAGCGCGCGAGCCGTTGCAACGGTTGCTGGAGCTCTACCCCGATCAGCGGGGAGGTGATAGCGCGTATGCGATGCTTGCGGCGGCCTGCCGGGGGATGGGTGATACCAACGAAGAGCGCCGCGTTCTGACGCGCTGGGTGGCCTTGGATGGGGAGGCCGCCGATGCGTGCCTACGCCTGATGGAACTTTCGGCGGCATCGGGAGACTGGGGCGTGGCGAAGGAAGCGGCTGGGCGGTTTCTAGCGATCAATCCATTGACGGCCCCCCCGTATCGGTTTTTGTCGGATGCAGCGGAGAAAACGGGAGACCGGCCGATGGCGGTCGCTGCGTATCGATCGTGGTTGAAGCTGGATCCTCCCAACCCAGCGGAGGTACACTTTCGCCTTGCGCGAGTTCTGCACGAGGCGGGGGATGCGGCGGCGCGGAGGGAAGTGCTGCTAGCCCTCGAGGAGGCACCCCGCAATCGAGCGGCGCTGGATCTTCTCCTTAAGATTACTGCGGCGACCGGTGCCCAGCCTTAGCCATGAGGTTCGACAGATGAAACGACTTGCCCCCATTCTGCCCTGTCTGTTGGTCTGCACGGGTCTGCTTTTTGCCCAATGGGGTGGTGAACGCACACACATTCGTGAGGAGGTGCGGACTGCCCGTGAAGTACCCTCGCACAGTAGCGGTACCCCGGAGTGGAAGAACCCGCCGGGGTTTAATCGGGACACCTTCACGTTCGCTCGAATCCGGTATCGCCGTGGAGGGGGTCGCGGATGGGGAGCCGGATGGTCAACGGATTTGCCCGACAGCGACCTTAATCTCTCCTACCGCCTTCAGCAGATGACCTCCATGAAGGTAGATCCGGATGGGCGTGTGCTGCGCCTGACCGATCCGGATCTCGCCGACTACCCGTTCATTTATATCGTCGAACCTGGAGGATTGTCGTTGGACGCCGAGGAAGTCGTGGCGTTGCGCAAGTATCTCCTCAACGGTGGATTTCTGATGCTCGACGATTTTTGGGGTGAACGGGAATGGGAAAACTGCGAGGCCGTCCTCAAGGAGGTTTTCCCACAGCGCAATTTTGTGGAACTTCCCCTGATTCACCCGCTGTACCATTGCGTGTTTGAAATTAAGTCCAAGGGGCAAGTTCCTAACATCCGAACCGGCATCATGAGTCAGTACACGGGGGTCACCTGGGAGCGAGAAGATGCAACCGAGGTGCATCATCGGGGAATCGAAGACGACCATGGCCGCTTGATGGTTCTGGCGACTCACAATACAGACAACGGAGATGGCTGGGAGCGCGAGGGCGAGGACGATTATTACTTCCACAATTTTTCCGAGAAGATTTCTTACCCGCTTGGAATCAACATAGTGTTTTACGTAATGACCCACTGAACCGCCCCGCATTCCTTCTCAACCTCTCCGATTCGCTTCAACGACCCTTCTATCTCATGAGTTCCCTTGATTCACGCACTGACACACCGCCTGTGCTGCCCGCCGACCCGAATGCCGCTGACCGGCTTCTGTTTGAACGCCTGACGGGTAGCCAGGCGCGGATCCAATCCGAGCTGGGCAAAGTGATCGTGGGCCAGCGGGCCGTCGTGGATCAGATCCTAATCGCGCTGCTTGCCGGTGGCCATTGCCTGATCACCGGAGCGCCCGGCCTCGCCAAAACACTGCTCGTGAAATCCATCGCTCAAATCCTGGACCTGCGGTTTCAGCGGATCCAATTCACACCCGACTTGATGCCGGCAGACATCACGGGAACGGAGATCTTGCAGGAAACCGGCGGTGCTCGCCGCCTGACATTTGTTCCCGGGCCGGTCTTCGCAAACCTGATTCTCGCTGACGAAATCAATCGCACGCCACCCAAGACCCAAGCGGCGTTGCTCGAGGCCATGCAGGAACATCAAGTAACCGCAGCGGGTGTTCGCCATCAATTGGAGGAACCCTTTTTTGTTCTCGCAACCCAAAACCCGATTGAAATGGAGGGCACCTATCCGCTGCCCGAAGCTCAACTAGACCGGTTCATGTTCAACGTGGTAATGGATTACCTCCCGGAGGACGATGAAGTCCGGGTGGTGACCCGAACGACGGCTGGTGCGGCTGAGGCGATACAGCCCTTTTTCACGGGGCAGGATGTCCTTGAGTTCCACCGATTTGTTCGACAGGTGCCGGTGGCGGAGGAACTCGCGCGATATGCGGTCCGACTCGCCGCGGCGTCCCGGCCACGGCAGTCGGCAGCGTTGGATTTCATCAACAACTGGGTAACCTGGGGGGCGGGCACGCGGGCAGGGCAGTTTCTGGTTTTGGGCGGGAAAGCGCGGGCGTTGATGCACGGACGCTCGCATGTAACCGTTGAGGATATTCAGACGCTCGCCCTGCCGGTGCTGCGGCATAGGATTCTGCTAAACTACCGCGCCGAGGCGGATCAGGTTCGCGTCGAGGACGTGATCCAGAAGCTGCTGGACGCCGTGAAAGCGCCCATTGCTGCATGACCTCTTCCGAGCCTTCTTCCGTCCCGTCCCGCGGTTCGCTTATTGATCCCCGGACGCTGATGCGGATCCGCAACCTCGAGCTGAGAGCCCGGGCTGTTGTGGAAGGTTTCTGGACCGGACTTCATCGCAGTCCGTACCACGGGTTTTCGGTCGAGTTTACTGAGTATCGTCCGTATTCGCCTGGCGATGACCAGCGCTTTGTCGATTGGCGTGTCTATGCACGGAGCGATCGGTGTTTTATTAAGAAATTCGAGGAAGAAACCAACCTGCGCTGTCACCTCCTGGTGGACCAGAGTCGTTCGATGACGTTTGGCACGGTCGGGTATACGAAAGCGGAGTATGGCGCGACGCTGGCGGCGACCCTGGCTCAGTTTCTCCATTTGCAGGGCGACGCGACCGGTCTGTTGACCTTTGACGAAACGGTCCGGGAATTCCTGCCCGCACGCAGACGGCCGGGACATTTGCGGCGTTTAATGTTGGCATTGGAACCTCGTGCCGAAGGACGCGCGGAGGGGCGGTCCACCGATCTTCGGGCACCGCTGCAACGCATCATCGAAATTGTTCGCGGACGAGGATTGCTCGTGTTGATCACCGACTTGCTCACGCCCATTGATTCGCTGCAGTCGGAATTGCGGACGCTGACGGCCCGAGGCCACGAGGTCATTGTGTTTCAAATACTCGATCCTGCCGAACGAACTTTGGATCTGGGGCCGTCTGCGCTTTTGGAGGATTTGGAAACGGGACAAACCTTGTGGATCGATCCCAATTCAGCCGGTGGAGAATACCGTCGGAACCTGGAGGCACATCTCGCGTCGGCAGCCGCGATCTGCGATGTGCTGGGGATCACGTGGCATCGGCTGACAACCAATCAGCCGCTGGAGCTAGCTCTGTTTGAATTCCTGCGGGACCGTACGGCGCGGAGTCGCCGGGCGCGGCTGCTTGTCGGGCGCGGACGGGGAGGTGGACGGTGAATTTTCTGGCACCTTTGTTTCTTGTCGGTGCACTCGCGATAGCAGGACCGGTGATTTTTCACTTGTTGCGGCAGAGCCCGCGCGTCCGGGTTCTATTCAGTTCGTTGATGTTCCTGCGACCCACGCCGCCCCGACCGACCCGGCGTCGGCGATTGGACAACCTCCTCTTGCTGTTGCTCCGCTGCTTGGCCCTGGTGTTGCTGGCTCTGGGTTTTTCTCGCCCGTTCCGACGGCAAACCGTGGATCCGAATCCTCCGGCCGGTCCGGGGAAACGCATCGTGTTGATGCTTGATACCAGCGCCAGTATGCGGCGCGCCGGGTTGTGGGCCGAGGCCCGGGCGGAGTTGGCGACGGTTCTGGAGCGGGTGACACCGGCGGATAGCCTGGCGGTGTTCACCTTCGATCGGACGGTTCGATCGGTGGTGTCTTTTGCGGAATGGGAGGCAATGGCGGCCGGCGACCGGACAGCAGGCGTACTCGGCCGATTTGCAACGATCACGCCCGGCTGGGCCGGCACGCAATTGGCCGCAGCCCTGATGCAGGGAACCGAGACGTTGGTCGGCTCCGACGAGAAGTCCCCGGGAATTCTGTGCCAAGTGGTTCTGGTGAGTGATCTGCAGGAAGGCGGCCACCTGGAGGCTCTGCAGTCCTTTGAATGGCCAAAGGGGATCGAGCTTTCGGTTCGTCCGGTCGGTGTGAAGGCGGGGAGCAATGCGGGTCTGCAACGGACCTCTGAAAATGCGGATGCCCCCGATGCGGGCGAGACCCTGAGGCTTCGCGTAAGCAATTCCGCCAATTCGACGAAAGAACAACTCCAGCTCTCTTGGCGGCGGCCCGACGGGTTGACCGCGGGAATCGCGCCCCTGGATGTCTATGTGCCGCCCGGCCAGAGCCGGATGGTGTCGGTACCGTTTCCTCAGGGTGCGGCGGACGCCGACCGGATCGTGCTGACGGGCGATGACGCTGATTTCGACAACACCGTTTTCGTGGTCGCGCTGCCGACCAACCGCCTGACCGTGCTGTACCTGGGTGCGGATTTGGAAACGAATAGCCGGCTTCCGCAGTACTTCCTTCGACGGGCCCTGCCGTCGGGTGGACACCAGATCCGGGAAGTGTTGGCCCGCCCGCCTTCCATGGCGATTCCACCCGCGGAACTGGAGGCTTCCGCATTGGTGATCGTTACAGATTCCCTGCCGGAGATAACGATGACACAACTGCGTCGTCATTTGCTTGCCGGCCACACGATCCTCGTGAGTCCACAGAGTTCGGCGGTGGCACCCACACTGGCCGGTCTGCTGGGGGTGGATCGAATCGCGCTGGACGAGGCGCCTGCGACCCGTTACGCGATGTTATCGGAAATCGATTTCCGGCATCCGGCCTTTGTGCCTTTCGCGGATGCGCGGTTTCAGGACTTCACCAAGGTCCGCTTTTGGAAACATCGTAAACTGGATCTGCGATCCTTTCCGGATGCGCGTGTTATTGCCCGCTTTGATGACGGGGATCCGGCGTTCGTCGAGTTCCAGGCCGGCAGCGGTCGGGTAATGGTGCTGACTTCGGGTTGGCATCCGGAGGATAGCCAGTTGGCGCTATCCACGAAATTTGTCCCACTGATCCACGCCGTATTGAATGCAGGAAACGTCGTCAGTGAAACGGTGTCCTCGGTGCTGGTTGGGGAACCCATAACCTTGCCGACCGTCGCTGCGGACTTGCCGAAGGATGCACTCCGAGTTCGGAAACCCGACGGAACAGAGATTGCCGTGGCCGGTGGGACAGCGCAGTTTGCCGACACGATGGTCCCTGGAATCTATTCGTTCTTTGCCGCGGAGAGGGTCTATCGGTTTGCCGTCAATGTTGACCCGATGGAATCGCGCACGCGGCAGGTCGGGATGGATGAATTGCCTCGGGTTGCCGCAGTCGTTGCTGCTGGCGGTGTTGCCAGGCAGGCGATCGCCAATCAGTCAAAGACTCAGGAGATTGCAATCGAGATTGAGAGCCGTCAGAAACTCTGGCGGTGGGCTCTGGTGGCGGCCTTGCTGGTTTTGCTCATGGAGACCTTGGCAGCCGGCTGGATGACCCGCTGAGTGCCGATGATGGAAGGAATGAACTTATGATAGATCCCGTGCTGATGGCGGCCTTGCGGCCCTTGTTTCGACGCCAACGGCGGCGCGATCTGCTACGACGCTTGGCCACGGTGTGGACCCTCGCGGGAATCGTGGGAATTGTTGGCCTTGGCGGTGGACCGTGGATCGGTGTGCCTGCGTTCTGGGCGCGGTCGGTCGTGGCGATCATTGCCGTTTTGGGAATGGGCTGGGCGGTCTGGCGATTCCGGCAGACCCGCCCTGATTTTCGAGCGATTGCGGGCGTGGTTGAGGTGGCGCATCCGGAATTGCGCGGGCTTTTGCTGACCGCCGTGCAGCAAGAGATGCCAGCAGGCCGAGATCTCGATTTTCTGCCCCGTCGGGTTGTTGAATCCGCGATTGATCATGGAATGACCCGCGACTGGCGTGCGGGGGTTCCGGCCCGGGACTTGAGCTGGGCGCACGCGGCTCACCTTGCGGGATTGTTTTTGCTGCTCGCAGTGCTCGTGGCGCCGTGGGGATCCGTCGCCGAGCGATTCCGATCCAGCCTCGCTGCCGAAGGCCTTTTCGTAACTCCAGGCGACCTAACCCTCGAGAAGGGACACAATCTGGTTGTGCTGGCCCGTTTTGGTCGGGCTCTGCCGACCGCCGCCGAATTGGTGGTGGAGGCGGACAATGAACCCCCTCGCAGAATTCCTCTCGTACAGAGTTTGTCCGATCCCGTGTTCGGCGGAACGGTCACCGATGTGCGCCATCACTTCCGGTATCGTGTCGAGTCCGGCTCCGAGCGGTCGCCGGAGTACAAGGTGACCGTGTTCGAGTTCCCCAGGCTTGAGAGGGCCGATGCGGTGCTCACCTTCCCACCCTACACAGGATTGCCGCCCAAGCGGATCGAGGACACCCGCCGATTGAGTGCCGTCGTGGACACACACCTCGACCTTACCCTCCAGTTGAACAAACCCGTGACCTCCGCTCGCCTCATTGTCCGAGGAGCCCCCACCAACCGCATCGATTTGATTGTGGTGACCAATCAGGCCCGCGCGTCCTTAAGCAATTATTCATTGATCGCAAATCAGACGCTCGACCTGCAGTTGGTCGATTTCGACGGACGCACGAATGCGGTGCCTGCGTCCTTTTTTTTTGCGGTATCGAGTAATCAAACTCCCGAAATCCGGATCACTTCTCCCCGCGGAGATTTACGACCCTCAATGCTGGAGGAGATTTCCTACGAAGGTCAGGTTTCGGATGATTTCGGAGTTCTATCCTATGGGATTGCGTTTACCGCCGCCGATCGTGAAACACAAATCGTGGAATTGGGCGGAACCGTGCCTGGCCGGGAGAAGAAGAGTTTTCAACACGTGCTCCGACTTGAAGACCTCGGGCTGAAACCGGACCAATTGGTGTCCTGGTATGTATGGGCGGATGACTTAGGTCCCGATGGCAACCGGCGTCGCACGACAGGCGACCTGTTCTTCGCGGAGATCCGGCCGTTCGACGAGATTTTCCGGGAGGGTGCGGGAATGGCGGGGGGCGAGGGGGGCGAATCGGATCAGGCGGGTGGGCCGGCCACCAAGCTCCTGGAATTGGAGAAGCTGATACTGAATGCCACGTGGAAACTGCGGCGCGGCGACGGTCAGGCGGTGGATCGGCAGTATCACGCCGACGCGGGTGTGGTACTTGGGTCGCAAGCGCAGGCATTGAAACAGGCACAGGAGGCGGCCGAAGAGGCAACGTCAGCCCGGGCAACGACCTCTTGGGCGGCGGTAATCGACGCCATGACCCGGGCGGTGGACCGTTTGACCGCAGCGACAAATACCCGTCCGCCGCTGGCGGAAGCCCTCACGCATGAGCAGTCGGCATTGGGAGCCCTGCTGCAATTGCAGGCGCGCGAATACGAAGTGAGCCGCTCCCGGAACCGAAGCCGCAGTAGCGGCGGCAGCGGCGAGAGTCAGAACCAACGGCAGATTGACCAGTTGGATCTTGCCCAATCCGAAGACAGGTATGAAACGCAGCGCCAGGCCCGCGCCAATCCGAAGCCTGAGCAGCGCGAACAATTACAGATCCTGAACCGATTGCAGGAGCTGGCCCGCCGACAGCAGGACTGGAATGAGCGCGTGAAGGAATTGCAGTACGCACTTCAGGAGGCGCGGACCGAGCCCGAGAAAGAGGAGATTCGCCGCCGGTTGAAGCGATTGCAGGAGGAGCAACAGGAGCTTCTCGCGGATACCGACGAATTACGTCAACGCATGGAGCGACCTGACAACCAGTCTCGCATGAGCGCGGAGAGCCGTCAGCTCGAGGAGACGCGGGAAGATTTGCAACGAGCTGCAGAATCGGCCGGGGAGGGATCGACCTCCCAAGCTCTCGCGGCCGGCACGCGGGCACAGCGGAAATTGCAGGATCTGAAGGAGCAGGTCCGGAAACAAAACGCGGGCGAATTCACGGAACAACTCCGTGAGCTTCGCTCGGATTCACGCGAGCTCGCCCGCGGCCAGGAGGAAGTCTCACAGCAAATGGAGAATCTGGGTCGCGAAAACCGGAAATCTTTGTCCGCTGCTTCCGGTCAGGAAAAACTGCTCGATCGTCTTGGCGCGCAACGGACCCGAATGACCAATCTGGTGGAGCGGGCCACAGAGCTATCCCGCCAGACAGAATCCGCCGAACCACTCGTCTCCCGGCACCTAGAGGAAACATTGCGCAAGTTCACCCAGGAAGATGGAGCGACTGCGCAGCGGTTGGAGAAGGAGCTGGTCGACCAGGGTTTGCTCACGCGCCAAATACACGACCAGTTGAAGGCGATCCCGGAGACCGATCAGGCAAAATCGCTGGGGATTGCCACCGAGATGCTGCGCCAGGGGTTTACGCCTCAGGCAGGCCAGGCGGAAAAGCAGGCGCGGAGTATCGTGGACAGTTTCAAGGGTGGAATCGAGAAAGCAGCGGAAAGCGTGCTGGGCGATGACACGGAAGCGCTGCGTGTCGCTCAGCAGGAGCTCGAAACACTCACCGATGAGCTTCGACGGGAACTGGAACCAACAGGCAATCTGTCTGGGAAGCCGTCTGGGAAACCGAGTGCATTGGCTGATTCGTCCCAGCCGGGTGCGGGATCGGGCCAGCCTCTTGAGCCGGCCGATGGAACAGACCCGTCTGCGAGCTCCCCGAAGACCGGAGCGTCGGCAGGCTCTCCGGGAAAACCGGGTCAGCAGCCTCCGGGGGATCCTTCTCCTGGCGCGCAGGCTCCTGGCGGGTCTCCCAATGGGAACGGCACTCCTCAATCCGGTCAGGCACGCGGGGAACGTTCGGCAGGGCAACCCGGAGGACAGGGCCGTGGGGCACGAACCGCCCGTTCTGGAAGCGACCCAGAATCGATGGCACGTGACGTGGCTGCGAACGGAGGGCGCGGCGGATCCGGGAACCGGGGGCCGCTGTTGGGGGAGGAATTCGGGCCGTGGGCCGATCGACTTCGGGATGTCGAGGAAATGTTGGATGAACCGGGGTTAAGGAATGACGTTGCGACAGCCCGGGAGAGTGCACGGCGACTGCGGCAGGACTTTCGGCGCGAGAAAACCAAGCCCGACTGGGCTGTGGTTCAATTGAAAGTGATCAATCCGTTGGTCGAGGTTCGAAGCCGAATTGCAGAGGAACTTGCCCGCCGTGGTTCTAGGGAGGCTTTGGTGCCAATTGACCGAGATCCCGTTCCAGGCCGCTACACAGACCTCGTCCGCCGTTACTACGAAGATCTCGGAAAGGATCGGCGCTAACGTGATGTTGGCTGCGACCCTCACCTTTGCGGACGGTAGTCGGATACCGCTGGCGATCGGCCTGCTCGGGGTCCTGAGCTTGGCGCTTTGGTGGAGCTACCGCCGGGCAGATGGCACTGGAGTGCGCTGGGGTGGACGGATTCTGAAATGGCTCGGTCTGATGGCGTTGGTGCTTTGTTTGCTGGATCCGCGCTGGACGGAACAGAGGGCCCGACCGGGTGCCAACCTCTTTGCCGTGATCGCTGACAACAGTCAGGGCCTCCAGATTCACGACCCCGGAGCGTCCCGGTCCCGGGGCCAACAATTGCTCGATCTGCTAAATCCCGACGTGTCACCGTGGTTGCCAGAAATCGAAAAACACTTCGAACTGCGTCGGTACCTGTTCGATGTCCGGCTGCAAAATGTCCGGGATTTTGGGTTGTTGAATTTTGAGGGACCCGCCTCGGGAATTCTTGGAGCTCTGCGGACTGTGGCAGACCGGCATCAGGGGCGACCCCTCGCAGGGGTGCTGTTGCTCACCGACGGAAATGCCACGGATCTTCCGGAAACTATGCCGGAACTGGTGGGCCTTCCGCCGGTTTATCCCGTCGTCCTCGGCGGGCGCGAAGCCCCCCGCGACCTCTCTCTTCAATCGGTCACTGTTAATCCAACGTCCTTCGAGGATGCCCCCGTTTCATTGCAAGCCGTTGTGCAAGCCGCCGGATTTCGCGGACGCGACGTCGTGGCCAATCTCCGGGATCCGGCTGGGCAATCGCTCGGGCGTCAGGTGCTTCGCGTGCCGGCCGAAGAGTCCCCGCTCCATTTCCGGTTTCAATTTCGCCCGGCTAAACCCGGTCTCTCATTTTGTGAACTCGAGGTCTCCCTCGCAGAATTGGGGACGGCTTCCACACGTTCCAACGCCCCCCCTGAGGAGGCCACTCTCGCAAATAACAGGCGAGTCGCTGTCGTGGACCGCGGGCAGGGCCCATACCGTGTGTTATACGTGGCCGGCCGGCCCAATTGGGAGTATAAGTTTCTCAATCGCGCCGTGCAGGGGGACGATCAGATTCAAATGGTTGGTTTGATTCGAGTCGCAAAACGGGAGCCGAAATTTGACTTTCGCGGACGCCCGGGCGAGACCAGTAATCCCCTCTTCCGCGGTTTCGGTGAGCAATCCCGCGAGGAAATCGAGCGCTATGACCAGCCAGTGCTCGTGCGGCTGAATACCCGGGACGAACTCGAGCTCCGCGCCGGTTTCCCGCGGGTTGCTGAAGATCTATACGGATATCACGCGGTGATCGTAGACGATCTCGAAGCCGGGTTCTTTGGCGCCGATCAGGCCCTGCTGCTCCAGAAATTTGTCTCGGAACGCGGGGGTGGTTTTCTCATGTTGGGCGGCATGGAATCACTGGCGGCTGGCTTGTACCACCGCACCGCCATCGGTGACCTCCTGCCGGTATATCTAGACCGGGTCCCGGAACAACCGCCCGTGGGACCCATCCGCTGGAATCTGTCTCGCGAGGGTTGGCTGCAACCCTGGGCGCGATTGCGTGAGGGCGAAGCGGACGAAAAGCTTCGCATGGCAAGCATGCCTCCCTTCGAAGTGTTGAATCCTGTCGGCGGAATCAAACCAGGTGCCAGCGTCGTTGCCAACGCCATCGACGCCTCCGGTCACGAAGTCCCCGCTCTGGCCATTCAACGCTTCGGCCGAGGTAGGGCCGGCGTCCTGACGATCGGGGATTTCTGGCGATGGGGGATGCAGGATCCCGCGGCCCGGGAGGACATGGAGAAGGCGTGGCGTCAGATGATTCGCTGGTTGGTGACGGATACTCCCCGGCGGGTGGAATTGACCGCAAACACAACTCACGTCGCCAGCGGCGAGGGGGTGACTCTTCAGGTCCGCGTCCGGGATCCCCGATTTCAACCTCTCGACGACGCTTCGGTGCAGCTCATCATTCAGCCTGTCTTTTTTAGCAATAGTCCGCCAAATCTGATGACCAATTCCATCCGCGTGGCAGCCGAACCCTCGGCCTCGGAACCCGGTCTTTATGAAGCGGTGTTTGTGCCGCATCTCACCGGCGGATTCCACGCCACGGCATTCGTCACCAACTCAGTCGGAGCGGAGGTCGGCCGAGCGGAGGCCGGGTGGAGCAGCGACCTTGCCGAGGAAGAGTTCCGTTCATTAACCCCGAACCGAAGCCTGCTGGAGACTATAGCGCGTCTCACGGGTGGGAAGGTGTTGGAGCCCGCCGAGCTAGCAGAATTCTCCCGAAAAATCCCCGGACGCCCAGCTCCGATCATGGAAGCGACATCCTCACCGGCCTGGCATACTCCGTGGTGGTTTGCTTTCGCCATGAGTTGTTTGTTGGCGGAGTGGGGCCTTCGCCGGTTACGAGGCCTTCCCTGACATCGGACCTCCCATTCTCACGATGCATAGTTCAACTCTTCGATCCCTTGGCCTCTTGATTTCCTTAGTAGCCGGAATGGCACGAAGCGCCGTTGGGGCGCCAGCCGACGCGCCTTCGGTGTCGCCTTCGGTTTGGCTCGTGATGGGTGCGTCGGGCGACACGGATCTTACCACCAATTTTCTGCGACAAGCCCACACCTGGCAGGATACCGCCGCCCGCGCCGGTATCACGGCCCGGTTAATTGGAGATTCACCCGATAACCAGACAAATGACTGGTCTCGCCTCCGGGATGCCCTTGCCGGCGAACCGCGCGATGGAAATGCCGAGCTCTGGTTGATCCTCATCGGCCACGGCACCTTCGATGGCCGGGATGCCAAATTTAACCTGCGCGGTCCGGATGTCTCTGCCGGGGAACTCTCCGGTTGGTTGAATCCAATCCACCGACCGACGATCGTCATCGACACCACTTCGGCGAGCGCACCCTTTCTAAACAAACTGAAAGCACCCAACCGTGTGGTCGTCACGGCAACTCGCAGCGGGCATGAGAAAAACTATTCACGGTTCGGATCATTCCTAGCCGAGGCCATCGCGGATCCCGCCGCCGATCTCGACCAGGACGGCCAGACATCGTTGCTCGAAGCATTTCTCTCCGCATCCCACCGGAGCGCTGAGTTCTATCAAACCGCGGGACGTCTCGCGACCGAACATTCCCTGCTCGATGACAACGGCGATGGGCAGGGCACGCCGGCAGATTGGTTCCGCGGCGTCCTGGCGGTTAAGAAGCCGCAGAAGAATGTGCTGGTCGACGGGCTTCGCGCCCATCAGGTCCACCTAGTTGCCTCGGAGGCGGAGAGGCTATTGACACCCGAGAGCCGCCGACTACGGGACGAACTTGAGCGCCAGGTGATGCGCCTTCGGGAGGAAAAGGCGCGTGTGCCCGAGGAAGAGTACTATACCCGGCTTGAAAAATTGCTGCTCGAACTGGCCCGGATTTGAGGTCCGGCCAGCCGTTGTCCCGGAGCGTTTGAAGAATGGGTAAGGAAGCTACTTTTTCCGCACGGTAAGCTTCCATTCGCGATTCCACTTCAGAGGCCAAAGCTTTTCCAGTTTCACGAGCTCAGCATGCCCTTCCGCAAAACCGACGTTGACCGCGCCGGGCAGGGTGTCCGTTCGCTTGATTGTTGTCTTGGCGCCGAAGGGAGGTGCGGCGTGACGGGGGATTGCGATCCGGTCAAGTCCGCCCGATCCACCCAGTCCGCCGTTGTTCGGGGTCAGATCCGGTTGATCGGTTTCGAGCGGCCAAGCATCCACCCACGCCGAGTCAGCGAAATAGGGCGTCTGGGAAGGCTCTTGAATCGCCGCCTCACCCTTGAACATCAGCTTGTCCTCACCGTATGGACTCTGGGTGTACATGTACCCGTTGATCGCATAGCTCCCCTGGTAGTTCGTACGGTCACCCGCCACGACCCATGGCTTGGTAATGGTGCCCCATCCATTCTCAGTCAGCACCTGCTTCGCTGTCCGTTGAGGGGTGCTTGGGCACAGTCGGACCCCATTGACTGCCGCATAGCGGTTCTGGAGTCGCTGCATCCAAAGATCTGGCCAGGGATCATAGTTGATCGTTTTCCCCGTGTCTTGAATGTACATGAAGTTCGCGACACCAATCTGCCGCAGGTTGCTGATACACTTGATCGCTTGAGCCTTGGATTTTGCCTTGGCCAGCGCCGGCAGCAACATGCCTGCCAGGATTGCGATTATGGCGATCACAACCAATAGCTCAATCAGAGTGAATCCGATCTGCTCGCGGTGCCGGCGGGATTTGAGGAAGGTTTGTGTTGGCATGGAAGTTCCGAGGTGGTGTGGATTTGAAATTAGAAATAGCGCTGGCTATTTTTTAGAAACCTAAAGCGTCCCGATGGCGGCCCACTGCACTGCACTGCACCGGAATATCGCGGGACATCTCCAAGACATAAGAATAGTTCTAGGCAGATGGCTCGATGGTGTCGAGCGATGATTTCGCACCGGCAGCGGATTGTGAGATCCAGACCACCAACTCCCGAGAATCCTTCTCAGCCGTCGTCACTCCCCCAAGGGGCGTGCCGCCAGCAATCTGGCCTCATGACACTTCTGCATCAGGAGACTCACGACGCCCTCCGAATTCAGATCACTGGTGTCAATCGTGATGGCATCGGATGCCGGTTTCATCTGGGCGGTAGCTCGTTCAACGTCGCGACGATTTCGCTCCCGAATGTGCTCCACCGCTTCGGCGACGGTCGTGTTATGACTCTTGGCCCAACGTGCGCCGGCTGCTTCATCCGCGACGATAAACCAAAATTTCAGAACTGCGTCCGGGAAGACCACCGTCCCGCAGTCCCTCCCTTCGACGATCAACCCCTGGCGGCCCTTGATAAGGTCTCGTTGCGCCTGCAAGAGGCCCGCTCTCACACCAGCCAGGCGGCTAATCCGAGGCGTCAGGTCACCGACGCGCGGTGTGAAAATCTCACCCGTCAGATCGCGGCCCTGATATTCGAAGCGAGTAGCCTCCGGGGTGAGTACCACTCGGAATTCCTTCGACCGGATCAAGTCCACGAGGGCTGCTTCGTTGTCGGGCGAGATTCCTGCCGCATCCGCCACGCGCGCGAGCCCGCGGTAAAAGGCGCCCGTGGAGACCCAGTCCCAGTTGAGCCGTGCCGCCAATCGCTGCGCTGCGGTCGATTTGCCCGTGTGGGCTCCGCCGTCGAGGGTAATTACGTTTTTCGCCCGCATGCGGGGGTAGGAAACCACAGCGCCTGACAACAGGCGATCCGGATTTGGGGGAGAATGGGATCGATCGGGAACGCAGGGGTAAGGGGCCTGGCGGTGTCACGCTTTTTCCAAACCGGCAAAGGGTCTCGAGGCGGTTTCCGGGAGCGCGTGACGAACCGCATAAAATCGAAAATCAAATTTCTGCTCTCAAAGCTGGTGACGTTTCCCCCATTTCAGTCTCCAATCGTGGGATGAAATTCTCCTCTCTTTGTTGGTTGGGCGCGCTGGCCTGTACGGGGACAGCGGCCGCGGCCAACTGGCCTTCCTGGCGGGGCCCGAATCAGGATGGCTCAACACCTGAAACCAAGTTCCCGCTCACCTGGAGCCCGCGGAAGAATGTGAAGTGGAGGGCCGCCCTTCCCGAAGCGGGAAATTCGTCGCCGGTCGTCTGGGACAACACCGTGTTCATCACGCAAGCGTTGGCTGACGGCAAGCAGCGGACCCTGATGGCCTTCGACCGGGCGACCGGAAAGAAGCTCTGGCAGAAAGGAGTCACCTACGATCAGGCAGATCCGCATCATAGTTCCAATCCCCATTGCGCGGCGTCACCGGTGACGGATGGCGAGCGGGTGATCGTGAGCTTCGCCTCGGCGGGTGTGGTGGCATACGACTTCTCCGGCGAGCAGCTTTGGCGGGCGGATTTGGGAAAGCAGGTTCATGAATGGGGCCAGGGTTCCTCTCCGGTCATTCACGGCGATCAAGTCATCGTTTATCACGGTCCGGGTGATTCCTCGACCCTCTACGCACTCGACAAGCGGACCGGCAAAATCCAGTGGAACGTGCCGCTCAAGGAACAGCACCCGCCGGAGCGATGGGACGGGTTTGCGGGTAAAAGCGACGGCGTAATCGGCACCTTTAGCACGCCGCTCGTCATCCGGGCCGGAACCCAGGACGAGATCATCCTGCCCGTTGCCAACCAATTGCAGGCGTTTGCCCCAGCCTCCGGAAAACAGTTGTGGCACGTCGATGGCATGAACCCGCTCGTGTATAGTTCGCCCACTCTCGGACAGGGGACCTTGGTGGTCTTCGGAGGATTCTTTGGCAGCGCGATCTTCGTCAAGCCGGGCGGGCAGGGAGATCGGACGGCGGATCGTCTGTTTTACGAGCGCCGGCTTAAAAAACACACGATCGGTTCTCCCCTCGTGAAGGATGGCTACATCTACCAAAGCGCGACCGATGGTTTCGGACAATGTTTCGAACTGGCGACGGGCAAACTCGTGTGGGAAGAGCGCCTGCCGTATTCGGGGGCTAGTGGTCCGACCTGGGCGTCGATGGTGCGGTCGGGTGACCATCTCTTCGTGGTCAACCAGTCGGGTGACACGCTCCTTCTGCGGGCGGCGCCTAAGTTTGAGTTGCTTGCCACCAACCCGATTCGAGAACTCTCCAACTCCACACTCGCGCTGTCAAATGGTGAGATCTTCCTGCGCACCCAAGCGGCGCTGTACTGCATCGCCGAGCCGAAGGGGACAGCGGCAGTGGACCGGTAATAAATCGGATTTCTTGGCCCGTGCTGAGCCCAAAGCTCTGGATGCTGTAGCAATCAACTCGACATTCACTCAGGAATCCTGAGTACAATCTGTGGGGCGACTCCTACGCGGCGAAATACTTTATCCCACGCTAACAAAACCCGTCCTTTCGGAATCGCCGCGGATTTATTCTGGGTGACGCCAACGTAGCGCAGGTTTCCAACCTGCTGTGTCGCCGACCGCCAGTAGGCCGGGGGTCGGAAGTATCAAGCGCGTTGGCTCTAGTCTCAAGGCTCGGAGCGTGTTCAACGCTCAGCAAATTGGAAATCCGCGATACAGCAGACTGGAAGTCTGCGCTACGAACGGCGGTGGGGCCGCCGAAATGGACAGATTCGCAAACATCGAGGAAGCTGTTGCAGCTTCGCTCAACCAAAACAGAGCCGGAGCGTGCGAAGGAGGGCTCATCGCCCGCAGGCCAGATCAACCTGCGGCACATTGGTGTCGATGAGTTACTGCAATCTCCCCGAACGTGTCATTCTCGCCATCGCTCAGAAAATTGATGAAAGCATTCTCTCGACGAATCCTATCAAGCCAAAAGAATCTGGCTTTGAGACCCAGCGGCGATGTCAATACGGCGCGCATAAAAGCATAACAATTGCCACTCTCCTCCAATCACCAACTCCACCGAAGTCGATAGAACTGCGCATCGGGGGTAGTTGGGTCAACAAGTCCAAGTCCAAGTACAATCAGCGATTTATCGCCAGCAATGTTGGTGATAGTCCTCCAGTGATTGCGCTCTGGAGACCCGTCTATAGAATATGTTAACGTTTTTGAGACGTCGACTACATATATCGAACCGTTAATCCTCACTTCGAGTGCTCCTGATTTCGGTTGGCCGCCAACATTGCGCGCAGCAACGGTCTTTGCCTTACATATAATAATTCCGGGAAGGAATCCAAGTTTTGCAATAATTAAGTTCAGAAGACGTTTGCTCCCAAACGAGAGCAGCGGGGGAAAGTAGACCCCATTTATAGACTTTGTCGTATGCTTCGATTACGGGTTTTGGAAATGTAATGATTTCGCATTAATCGGGATTAATTACGGATTTCGCAAGGGTCGAATTCGCAACACAGAGAGGTGGTCCAACTAAATGGCTTTTAAATATATGTCGTAGAGTGGCTGTTATGAACCTGCTTCCGTTGATCTCAATTGATTCAGATACTTTGTCCCTGGTGAATAGACGAGTAACGTCAGCACCGCGGTGCGTCGGGGCGAAGAATTCCCCGTGCAGACCGAATGAATAACTCTCTTGGGAAGAGGTTGGGAGGTGCCAAAGTGTTTGGTCTGTCTCATTGAGATTTCGATTCGGCGAATATTCCAATACCTCATCTCCGTTTTCGGCACCGACCGTGGCGATCTCAAGGGACTGCCTCGAGGTGGCAAAATGTGAATCCCGATTCGAATCCGGAATAATGGGATCGCCAGTAAACGGACTGTTTCGAAATGGAAGCTTTGCGAAGCTCTGGGAAGTATATTTGTTCTCTCCAAGAACCTTCAAAGTGCCGATGAAGTTGCACCGATTTGGTGGATTCGCCGCCGCCGCACCGTCGAGGACTTCGGCCGTCCGCTGGGGCAATGGCACGCTTCTGGAAATGGGGTACGGTTCGCATAGAGCTTTGGGCAATTCGCTGTGAGCATCACCGACTACTACGGGGTTCCGGGCGGCTGGTAACAGGAAGCCGGAAGGCATTTGACCTTCCGGGTTAGTAGGCTGCCGGATAGGGCGGAAGAATGTCAGGCGAAGTACTGCCAAAGGACTCAGGCACGAGTGAGTGCCATTTGTTCGAGACAACTCACTGGAGCGCCGTTTTTGCCGCCGCAGGCGGCGGATCAGGCGCGACGGAAGCTTTGGATGTGATCAAGTCCTTGTAGAATGGGGTATAAAGTGATTCGCTACGATGAAACTCAGAAAGTTTTGGCGACACTTTGGGAGTGTAATCGTGAACACGAGCCCGCTAAGCTGAATGACACGAATTGAAATGCTTATCAGATTCCAACGCGGAATCGAACTGGTTGTGATGCTGGCCGTCGTATTTACTGCGTCCGCGGCGTCCGCGCCGAAGGGAACGGCGCGCCCGGAATGATCGTCTCGGACGAGGATCGCAAGCATTGGTCTTATCTTCCACTGACAAACCCTCTGCCGCCTGCCGTCATCAGCAATTTCTCCGGGCGCACTCCGGTGGCCCGTTTCATCCTGGCCAAACTCGAAGAGAACAGTCTGGTGCCTTAGCCTCAGGCGGACTTGCGAAAATTGGTCCGGCGAATTTTTCTCGACCTTATCGGCTTGCCACCAACGCCGGAGCAAGTCGGGACGTTTGTGACGGCATTCACAGGCAATTCGCAATCGGCGGTTGAATCACTCGTCGATCAGCTGCTGGCCAGTCCACAGTACGGAGAACGCTGGGCGCGGCATTGGTTCGACGTGGCGCGTTATGCCGACAGCGATGGGCAGGAAAGCGACGCAGACCGGCCCACCGCCCATCCTTATCGCGATTTCGTCATCCGGAGCCTGAATGACGACCTCGCGTTCGACACGTTCGTGCGATGGCAACTCGCCGGTGACGAATTGGAACCCGATAATCCGCAGGCCATCGCCGCCACCGGATTCATCGTGGCCGGGACGCTCGCGGTTCTCCCGAACAACCTGATGGAAGAAGAGAGAACCCGCTCTCGCTTCAATGAACTCGATGACATGATCGCGACAACCGGCTCGGCGATGCTCGCCCTGACGATCGGGTGTGCGCGCTGTCACGACAACAAGTATGATTCCGTCCCGCGCCGGGATTATTACCGCCTGTTAAGCGCCTTCAATGGCGGTGACCGCGCGGAAGTGCCGCTCGCGCCCCTCAAAAAAGTCCGGCCTCATCGCGAGGCGGAAGCGAAATAGAAGGGAGAATTCGATGCAGCCAAGAAGCGGAACGACGACTGGTTCAAGGAAGCGAAGAAGCCGCACGAAACGGCAGTGCATAACGCGAAGATTGACGCGCTCAAAGTCCGTGATGACGAGAGGATGCTTCTGAAAAACAACCCTGACGCCAAGGAAGCCACGGGGTTGGCGAAGAAGTTCTCCAAGGAACTCAAAGTCGAGGACAAGGACTTTCGTCGGTTCCTTTCCGAAGAAGAGTGGAGCGAGTGGGGAGAGAGAGAAAGCGATGAAAGAGGTGGAGGCGCGTAGACCGAAACCGCTGCCTACAGCCTCGGCTTTCGCCGACTTCGACGCCAAGCCCCGGAAGACTTTCTTGCTGGCTCGAGGCGATTTCCGGGCGAAGAGCGAGTCGGTGGAGTTGGGATTCCTGACCGCGCTCACCCGAGGCAAGACGGCCGCAGAGTATTGGACGGAAGCGCGCGCCGAAGGCCGCCGGCCTAATTCCACTCAACAGCGACGTGCCTTGGCGGAATGGATGACGGACCTTGAACACGGTGCCGGCACGCTCGTCGCGCGGGTGATCGTGAACCGGGTCTGGCAGCATCATCTGGGAGAGGGACTGGTTCGTATTGTCAACGATTTTGGTACGCGGTGTGACCCGCCCACGCACCCGGAATGGTTGGAATGGTTGACGAGCGAGTTCGTGAAAAGAGGCTGGAAGTTGAAACCGCTTCACCGGCATATCATGACCAGCTCGGTCTATCTCCAGGACACGGTGTTCGACGCGGCAAAATCCAAGGTAGATCCAGAAAACCGCCTTCTTTGGCGGCGGCGTCCGCAGCGAATGGAATCGGAGATCTTGCGTGACTCGATACTGGCGGTGAGCGGCACGCTGAATCCCGAAATGTTCGGCCCTTCTTTCAAGGCGCCTGTTGCTCCCGAGGCCATTCAGGCTCGCAACATCAAAGACTCCTATCCCACGGATCTGAAAAACACTCCCGCCACACGACGGCGGAGCGTTTACATGTTCTACAAGCGCGTGGTGCAGCAACCGCTGATGCAGGCGTTCGACGGGCCGGATGCCCAGGCCAGTTGCGGTCGTCGCGAAAACACGACAGTAGCCCCGCAGGCCCTCGCGTTGTTGAACGACCCATTCGTCCGGGCTCGCGCGATGGATTTTGCCCAGAGGATAGAGAGGGAGTCCGGCGCGGGGATTGAAGCGCAGGTTCGCTGGGCGTGGAATCTGGCGCTCGGCCGTGAACCGTCCGCAGACGATGTAGGGTCTTGTATAGCCTTCATCAACGGACAAATTCATCAGCGAGCGATGCGCGAACCGGCAATACCCCAAACCGACGCCCAACAATTGGCGATGGCCGACTTTTGCCAATCGATCTTCGCCATGAACGAATTCATATACGTCGACTAACGAAGGCAACGCGATGAATCCGCTCTATTCTCACTGCGGACGCTACGAGTCGTTCACGAACCGCCGCGACTTTCTGAAGAAGGCCGGCGCGGGTTTTGGCTTGCTGGCGTTGGCGGACCTGTTGCAAGGCGGAGCTCGGTTCGCCGCGGACATCGAGCTAGCGCGCGGCGTTGATCCGATGGCACCGCCGCTTCCCCATTTTCCCGCCAAAGCCAAATCGATCATCTGGCTCTTTATGGAAGGCGCGCCGAGTTCCGTGGACCTTTTCGATCCCAAGCCGGAACTCACGAAACGCGACGGAAAGCGCATCGACATCGATGTCTTCAACGGAAATCCGGGGCCGCTGATGAAGTCCCCTTTCAGCTTCAAGCAATACGGGCAGTCGGGCGCGTGGGTTCGTGAGAAGTATCCGAATGTGGCGAAGCACGTGGACGATTTCGCGTTAATCAAGTCGCTCTACAGCGAGTCCAACGACCATGTCCCGGCACTGTACCAGATTAACACAGGCATCGCTCGTCCAGGTTTTCCGAGCGCGGGCGCCTGGATTACTTACGGACTGGGTAGCGAAAGTCAGAACCTTCCCGGCTACGTGGTGCTCGGCAACAGTCAAGGAGTGAAGGGCGGACCGCTCAACTGGAGTGCGGGCTTTCTGCCGACCAGTTATCAGGGCACGCTCTTCCGTTCATCCGGTGCACCCATTCTCAACCTCTCCCGGCCTGAGCATGTCACGCGGGAGGACCATCGGGCGCAGCTCGATTTCCTGAAGGGGGTCAATACGGAACATCTCAAGCAGCACGGGGGCGAACCGGATTTGCTCGCGCGCATTCAAAGCTTCGAGCTGGCATATCGCATGCAGAGGGAGGCAACCGATCTGACCGATTTCTCAAACGAACCGAAAGAGATGCGTGAGCTCTACGGTCTCAACTAGGACGTGTCGAAGAACATTGGGACTAAGTGCCTGATCGCTCGGCGTCTGATTGAGCGCGATGTGCGTTTTGTGCAGGTTTACAGCGATGGCGAGTGGGAAGCCCACAGTGACCTCAAAGGCAATCACTCCAAGCACTGCGCATCCACCGACATGCCGATCCATGGGCTGCTCACCGACCTGAAACGCCGCGGCCTGATGGACAGCACCCTGGTGATTTTGGGGGGCGAGTTCGGCCGCATGCCCGTCTCCCAGGGCAACGGCGGTCGTGATCACAACCCGAATGGATTCATGGCCTGGATGGCGGGCGCTGGCATCAAGGGCGGCGTGAGTTTTGGCGAGACGGACGACATTGGCTACAAGGCCGTTAAGGATCGCGTCAGCGTCCACGACCTTCACGCGACCCTGCTTCACCTCCTCGGCATGGGGCACGAGAAATTGACCTACTTCCACAATGGCCGGCGTTATCGCCTGACAGATGTAGCCGGAAAAGTCATCGATCCAATTCTCGTGTGAGGGTGATCGAAAAGGGATTGAAGTGGCCCACGATAAGTGGCCGACGATTTGAGAGGTATCGAGCGTTGGAAATCGCGATAAAACAGTTTGTGTTGCAGGACCTATCCGGGTAATAAGGAGGGGCTCAGCATGTTCAAAATCTTCGGAGAATCCGGTGGTCCTTTGTGCGACGGCGTGTCGCGCCGCGATTTCTTGAAGATTGGCGGTCTGGCCTTCGGCGGCCTTTCTCTTCCCCAATTGCTCCAGGCCGAACAACTCGCTGGCATTCGCAAGTCGCACAAGGCCGTGATCATGATCTACTTGGTCGGCGCGCCGCCGCATCAGGATATGTTCGACCTGAAGATGGATGCGCCGATGGATATTCGCGGGCCCCATCGCCCAATGCGCACCAATGTCCCTGGCATCCAGATCTCCGAGCACATGCCTTGCTGCGCGAAGATCATGGATAAGCTCGTGCCCATTCGCACGATGTACGGCTCGCCCAATGGAGACCATGACTCCTTCATCTGTTACACGGGACGGCAGGCGCCAAAGCAGCCCCCCGGTGGCTGGCCTTCGATGGGTGCCGTGCTCTCCAAACTTCACGGTCCGATTGAACCCGCGATTCCCGCCTTCGTCGGCCTGGCTCCCAAGGCAGGACATCCCCCCTACGGCTCACCCGGTCATCCAGGGTTTCTCGGCCCTACCCATTCAGCCTTCCGTCCGAACGGCCCGGGCATGGAAGATCTCCAGTTGAATGGCGTGACCCTCGATCGTCTCGGCGATCGGAAGGCGCTGCTCGCCAGCTTTGACACCTTGCGACGTGACACCGACCGGAGTGGCGTCGTGGAAGGGTTCGACACCTTTCAGCAGCAAGCTTTCAACATCCTCACCTCCAGCAAACTGATGGAGGCGCTCGATCTGAGCAAGGAACCCGCGGCGGTGCGTGAGCGATATGGCAAGGGCGACCCGAAGAACTATGGCGACGGGGCGCCGAGGAACTGCGACCATTTCCTCATTGCCCGCCGGCTCGTCGAAGCGGGTGCGCGCTGTGTAACGTTGAATTTCGGCCGCTGGGATTTCCACAGTGACAACCATAGCGAACTGCTAACGCATCTCCCGCTCTTCGATCAGGCTATGAGCGCGTTGGTCGTCGACCTCCACGAGCGCGGGTTGGACAAAGACGTGGCGGTGGTCGCCTGGGGAGAATTTGGCCGCACCCCACAGATCAACAAGGACGCGGGGCGCGACCACTGGCCCCAGGTGGGTTGCGCGCTCCTTGCGGGTGGCGGGATGAAAACCGGTCAGGTCATTGGCGCGACCGATCGGCTTGGCGGCGAAATCGTGGATCGTGGCGTTCACTTCGGTGAAGTCTTTGCCACGCTTTATCACCAACTTGGTCTCGACCCGAATCGCGTCACCCTCCCGGATCTTTCGGGACGCCCACACTTTCTCGTGGACGGCTGGCAACCCATGCCGGAACTCATCTCGGGCTAAAGCATGGGGTGGCGCTCATCCCTGTGCATTCTCTTATGTCGCAGCCGGCGAAACAGCTATCAATAATATAACTGAAATATGCATCCATCGTTTCCAACCAATCAAGCCCGGCACTCCCGCTGGAGTGCATTTACTCTAATTGAATTGCTGGTCGTCATTGCGATCATCGCGATTCTCGCCGGCATGCTTCTGCCAGCTCTGGCCAAGGCGAAAGGAAAGGCCAAAACCACGTCTTGCCTGAACAACAATCGGCAAATCGGTCTGGCCACCGTAATGTATGTCCAGGATTATCGGAAATATCCAGGATGCCTTTTCGCCAACAATCCGGGCCGCTATGTCTGGATGACTCGCCTCTTTACGCAAATTGGAACGAACCGGGCGGTATTTTCTTGTGCGTCCGCCAAGCCTCGCTCCTATTGGAGCACCAACGTCAACAAGACCCTTGGAATCCCTGGAGATCCATTCGCCGTCCGGTTCGATAGTTATTTTTCGCTTGGCTACAACGACTGGGGGGCTCACGGAGCCTTCTCCACCCACGGCCTTGGAGGTGACGTGGACCAAGCCCAGTGGCCTGAAGTGTCGGAGTCGGCGGTGAAGAATCCTTCCGAGATGATCATGCTGGGAGATACCAAGTCGGATAAAAACTTTGACGCCAACATAGACCCGACGAATCCCAGCGAATGGCCAGCCAGCCGGCATAATGGGCGCACCGTTCTTATGTTTACCGATGGCCACGCAGAAAGCCCTCGACGGCGCGATGTCGTGAATCCCAAGAGCGAGTGGAACCGGAAGTGGTGTAATACGGGTGTGGCGGATGGAGTTTGGACGCTTGACACGAAGCTGGCGGACATGATTGACGTGGATTAGGGTTTTTTTTCAAGTGTGGCACACTCCCGCAGGATCAAAAACACCTGCGGCTTCAGGCTGCGATTGACCGCGCGCTCTTGAAAACAGCCTTGACATTTCAACGGCAGGACAGAGGGTGGCGCAAAATGGACACCTTGGAGAAATCGACTCTGCCTGGTCGGGGAGCATCACTAAACCAAATGCTTATCGCTTTTTGGACGATCGCCGTCCTGGCCGGAACTCAAGCCTTGGCGGAGCTCGCGCGGGTGGATATCGCTCCGCCGCAATTGGACCCGACCCCAGCCGCTGGCTCCTACACGCGGGCTGCGGATGGCGCCTTTTCTATCCGCGGCCAGGGGACGGGCACGACGTCCAGCCAGTATCCCAACCTGGATTTCGGCAACGCTGTCAACCCCCGCGACATCAACGAGACCGGAGACGTGATGACGTTTGCCTACGAGGAGGTGACCGGCGATTTCGACCGCAGTGTGAAAATCACCGGGATCGCCAGCGACCCGGCCACCCCCGTGGATAAGTGGACACGCGGCGGCTTAATGGTTAGGACGGGGACTAATCACTACAGCGCCTCCCTACAGTTAATGGCCGCCAATCCGGCCTCGGGCGGTGGGAACGAAGTGAGCTTTGTCGGACGCGGGCTCGATGGTCAGAACTACGGGGAGTTCAGCCGTCATTACTCGAGTGTGATTAAGGCGCTGCCCAATCAATGGCTCCGACTCCGGCGCGTGGGCGATTATTTCGCGGCCTACGTGGGCAAGAACGGGACGGATTGGACACTGATCGGCGAGCGCTTTCAGGAGTGGCCGGCGAGGGTCCTTATCGGTGCCTATGCGGCGGCTGGCAAAGCCGGTCCCAAGGCCGTGGTCCAGTTCTCGAATTACGGTGCCCCCGCTCTGAACGACCCCATCGCGCCCCGGTTGGTTTCCGCCGGAACGATCGATAAGAAGGTGGTCGGGGTGAAATTTTCCGAAATGGTCAGTTCCGCCACCGGGGTGAACCTGGCCAACTACAAGCTGAGCGAAGGTGTCATTACGGAGATCAAAATGGGTATCGGCGGCGACGCTGTTTATCTGAACGTCACCGGACTCACCTCGGACAACTTTTCCGTGACCGTCCTCGGCGGCGTCAAGGACACCGCCGGCAACCTGATCGCCGCCAATTCCGTGGTGCAGGCGAGGTCGCTCAACTGGATCGCGCAGGACATCGGTGCCATCCAGGACCCGGCCCATCGGCCCACGGTGGGCGATGATCCCTACCGGGTTGGCCGCTCCGTGATGGTCTCCTCGGATGAGAATCCCGAGATCGAAGTGGTGGGCGGGGGTTCCAACCAATGGAACCCGGGAGATTTCATCCATTACATCTATCGCGCCGAGCCGCTGTCAGGCGATTTCGACGTGACGGTCGCGGTGAGCCGGTTCGACCGTTCGAATCCCCAGGGCGGCTATTCGAACTCCGGAATCATGCTGCGCGCCTCGCCTTACATTGCGGGACAGGAATATACCGCGGAGGGAACGAAGGTGCCAATGGTGGCGAACCCGACTTACATCGAGAATTCAGCCCCGGGTCGGGGAGCCATACCGCTCTGGCGGTTGACGGAAGGCGGCGGCTACGGCAACGGCAAAGACAGCTTTACGTGGCAAACCCTCATCGGCGGCATCAAAGGGTATTACTCAGGCCTCCGGGGAACCGACGCGAGTGGGACTGTCGACCCGAAATCTTCGCCGACTTCCGCCCGGTATCTTCGTATCCGCCGTGTCGGCAAGGTCTATACGTTCTATGCCTCCTGGGACGGCGTGGATTGGGCGCAGGTGCATAAGGAGACCCTGCCGGCTCTTCCCGACAAGCTGCTCCTCGGTTTCTCCACGATGACGGACAGCGGCGCCTTCGCCACCCCTTTCAGCGCTTACGCCAACAACGGACACATGATTGACCCGAACGATCCGCTGAACCCGCTGAACCCAAACCTCGAGCCACCCGCGCCCGGCGGCCGGAGCTATATGAACGAGGCCAACTATGCCGTACAGCGAATCAAGGTCTTTCCCCATGGCGTGCCCGCTCCCGTGCCGGTGGACCTAGATGTGGTGAACATCGTGGCGGACGACGGCAGCTCATTCGCGCTGCCGGGAAGTTACGCTTCGAAGGGCACTTATGCGTTCGACATCGAGGGCGGCGGCACGGGGGCGTTCCGCAGCGCCGGCGACGAACTGACCTTCGCCTATGAGGAGGTCACCGGTGACTTCGACAAGCAAATCCGCGTCACAAGCATCACTTCGTCATGGTTTGACACGGACGGCAACGCTTACACGCCGGCCGAAGGCGAAGTGCTGCCCGTGGATGCGTGGGCGCAGGGTGGCCTGATGGTTCGCACCAGCACCAACAACCTGAGTGCGTCCTTGGCGATTGTTGCCGCGAATCCCGCGGGCACCAATCAGGTGCGAGTGATGGGCCGCGCCTTGGAGGGGCAGAACTTCACTCAGTTCAGTCGATCCTATGCCGGCGTCACGAACGCCCTTCCCAACCAGTGGTTGCGCGTGCAGCGGGTGGGCAATTACTTCGCATTCTACACGGGTACCAATGGAGTGATCTGGTCGCTTATCGGCCAGCGATATCAGGTACTGCCGGCGACGGTCTTGATTGGAGGCTACGCCGCCGCGTCCTTGAATCCCGACGATGCCATCGGGAATCCGAATGGGCTGAAAGCCAAGACGCTCATCCATTTCGCTGATTACAAGAACGTAGACCTCGGCGACAAGGTGCCGCCCGCGTTGGTCTCGGTGGGCACGCTCGATAAGAAAACCGTCGGCGTGAAGTTCTCGGAGTTGGTGAACTCCGCGACGGCAACGGTGCCCGACAACTACACGCTCAGCCAGGGCACCGTGACGGCGGCCCGCCTGGGCATCGGCGGGAACTCGGTTTACCTGACGGTGAACGGACTGACTTCAGACACGTTTACCGTTTCGGTGAAGAATGTGAAGGATCCGTCGGGCAATCCGATTGCATCCGGATCCACCGCCCCGGGCACGGTCGCGAATTGGATTTCGGCGGACATTGGCTTCATCCAAAATCCGAACACCCGTCCCACGCCCGGTGACGATCCCTATCGCCCGGGACAAGCCGTGGCGGTTTCTTCGGACGAAGGCACGGAGGTTGAGATCATCGGCGGCGGCTCGAACGCCTCGAATTCGGGCGATTACATCCATTACCTTTACGCCAAGAATCCGGTAGTCGGCGACTTCGACGTGGCGGTGGCCATCTCCCGCTTTGATCGACCGGCCAACACCGCTGGTTCGGCGAACTCCGGCCTCATGCTGCGCGCCGCGATTTTCAATGCAGGCCAGGAGTTTACGCCAAACGGCACGAAGGTTCCGTTGGTCGCCAACGCGACCTACCTCGAAAATTCCGCGCCGGGCCGCGGCGCGATTCCTTTCTGGCGCACCGCGGCGGGCGGTAGTTACGCCAACGGAAATCCCAACTTTGGCTTTGTCACTCTCATCGGTGGGATCAAGGGCTACTACGGCGACCTGCGCGCGATTGACGCGGGCGGCACGCCCGATCCGCAGTCATCAGCGGATTCCGCCCGCTGGCTGCGGATCAAGCGCGCCGGAAACGTATTCACCTTCTTTGCCTCGTGGAACGGCGCGGAATGGACCCAGGTGGACCAGTCCACGCTGGAGCTGCCGAACTCGTTGCTCCTTGGCGTCTCGACCATGAACGACACCGGTGCCAATCCCCCTCCGGGCAATGCCTACTCCGGCAACGGCCATTCCATCGATCCCGCTGATCTGCTGAACGGAAACCAGAACGAGTCCAACGAAGTGGTCGAACGCGTCCGCCTGTATCCCAAGGGTCCGCCCGTGGTGGGACAGCCGGGTTCCCTGAGCGTCAGCCTGACCGGTGGGACGGTGACCATCTCCTGGTCCGGGGCCGGCGTATTGCAGTCGACCCCCACGCTCACCGGCGGATGGAAGCCTGTGGACAACCCCTCGAATCCCTACGTAATCACCAACCCGACGTCCAATCGTTTCTACCGGTTGTCGCGTTGAACCGCGCTCGCCCAATCGCACAAAAGAGGCCTGAGCAATCCGGCCTCTTTTTTTCTTGTCGGCCACGTCATTGGCGAAACCGTGCTTTCACTCCGGCAAGACTCATGAAACTTCGCTCCCAGCCCGCGCCAGCGATTTGTGCGGTATGGATTGCCCTGGGCCTTGCCCGCGCCCTTCTGTCGCCGGTCGGCACGGCGCAGACACTTCCTGCCGCCTCCGCCCGGGGTGACGTCCTGGTCCTGCCGTCCATCGGACAGACTGGTTTTACGCGGTTGGCCACGGAGGTGACCGGCATCGGTTTCACCAACCGGCTAAGCGAGGACCGCTCGCTGACCAACACAATCGTCAACAATGGCTCCGGAGTCGCCGCTGGCGATGTGGACGGCGACGGACGCTGCGACCTGTATTTCTGCAGCCTCGAAGGCGGTAACTCGCTCTATCGGAACCTAGGCAACTGGCGCTTCGAGGACATAACTTCCAGCGCCGGCGTGGTCTGCGCCAACCAACTTTCGACCGGCGTGTTGCTGGCCGATATGGACGGCGACGGTGATCTTGATCTTCTGGTCAACTCAATCGGCGGCGGCACGCGGCTCTTCATCAACGACGGCAAAGCCCACTTCACCGAGCGCCCGGATTCGGGTCTCGTTCGTCGCTTCGGCAGCACCTCGATGGCCGCAGCGGATATTGATGGCGACGGCGACCTCGATCTATACGTCGCTAACTACCGCACGACCACGATCCTCGATGAACCAAACACCCGCTTCACATTGAGCACCATCAATGGGAAGAGGGTCGTGACCAAGGTCAACGACCAGCCCGCGAGCGATCCCGCGCTCACGGACCGTTTTCTCATCGGCGAGAACGGAACCACCCGCGAAGCCGGCGAGGCGGACATCCTCTACCGCAACGACGATTCAGGCCGCTTCACGCCGGTTTCCTTCACCGATGGTACGTTTCTCGATGAACACGGCAAGCCAATCGAGGTCCCCCTGGACTGGGGCTTGTCCGTCATGTTTCGCGACCTCAATGGGGACGGCGCACCGGACATCTACGTCTGCAACGATGGGGACTCGCCCGATCGCATCTGGATCAACGACGGCCACGGCCGTTTCCGCGCGCTGTCCAACCTCGCACTGCGCCACACAAGTCTTTCGTCCATGGGCGTGGACTGCGCGGACCTCAACCGCGACGGCGTGGACGAACTCTTCGTTGTCGACATGCTCGCCCGGCGACACGACAAACGGCACGCCCAGTTGGAGAAATCCAAACGGCCGGTGTGCGGACTGGGCGAGATCGAGAATCGGCCGCAGTACACGCGGAACACGCTATTTCTCAACCGTGGTGACGGCACGTATGCCGAGATCGCCGCGCTTGCCGGGTTGGAAGCCACGGACTGGTCCTGGACGCCTGTGTTCCTCGACGTGGATCTGGACGGCTATGAAGACCTGCTCGTCGCCACGGGCTTTCACCGTGAGGTCGAGGACATTGACGTGGCGAACGAAATCCGCGCGTTCAAGGCGAAAGGCAGGCTGTCCACACTGCAGGAGCTTCGCCTGCGTCGCATGTTTCCGCGCTGGGATACGCCGAATCTGGCGTTCCGCAACCGCGGCGATCTGACCTTCGAGGACGTGGGTGCGCGGTGGGGATTTGACTGGGTGGGCGTCTCGCAAGGCGTCGCGGTCGCCGATCTCGACAACGACGGCGATCTCGACGTGGTGGTCAACAACCTGAACGGCCCCGCTGGCCTGTATCGGAACGAGAGCGTCGCGCCACGGGTCGCGGTTCGACTGAAAGGCGCTGGCGCCAACACCCGCGGAATCGGCGCGCGGGTGCGGCTGATGGGCGGCGCGGTCCCGGAGCAGAGCCAGGAAATAATGTGTGGTGGCCGATACGTTTCGTGCGACGACACCGCGCGGACGTTCGCCGCCGGACCCAATGCCGGCCCGATGCGCCTCGAAGTGCAATGGCGCGACGGGAGGCGCAGTGTGATCGAGGGCGTGCAGCCGAACCGGCGTTACGAAGTGGAGGAAACTGTTGCAGTCGCCGCACCGCCCCGCGCGCCCGATACGGTCCGTCCAATCTTTGAGGATGTAAGCACCCAATTGCATCACCGTCACCACGAGGAACCTTTCGATGACTTCGAACGGCAGCCGTTGCTATCGCGCAGGCTGAGCCAGTTGGGCCCCGGTGTGGCCTGGTGCGACGTGAACGGCGATGGCCACGATGACTTGCTGGTCGGCAGTGGCCGGGGCGGAAGCCTTCAGCTATTCCTTAACAATGGACGTGGAAGTCTCGGATCCGTTGATGTCCCCGCCTGGAAGTCGGCCGCGCCGGACGATCTCACAGGCATCGTCGGCTGGTCCGGCGAGCCGGGCAGCAGCACGGTGCTGGTGGGAATTGCGAACTACGAAAGCGACGACACTCACGCTCCAGCGGTGCGCCGTTATGATCTTTTCTTTGGTGACGTGCAGGCTTCGGTGGCGGTCCCTGGCGACGGCAGCAGCGTCGGCCCCTTGGCGGTCGCGGATGTGGATGCCGACGGAGATCTCGATCTGTTTGTTGGCGGGCGAGTGATCCCGGGACACTATCCGGCCGCAGCCTCATCCCGCCTGTTCCGGAGCGTGGACGGCAAGTTCGTTTTGGACACCGGCAACACGGCGCGGTTCGCGGAAGCCAGCCTGGTGAGCGGTGCTGTGTGGAGCGATCTCGACGCCGATGGATTTCCTGATCTTGTCCTCGCGGTCGACTGGGGACCAGTCCGCATCTACCGCAATCGGGCCGGGCGGTTGAGCGGCTGGAATGCGCCGCTCGTTTGGGCGTACGACGGGACCGAAGCAGAGATGGCCTTTCTGGCCCCGCTCCGTCCTGCGTCCCTCGACCAACTGCGCGGCTGGTGGACGGGTGTCACCGCTGGCGACTTCGACGGTGACGGGCGCATGGATCTGGTGGTGGGCAACTGGGGGCTTAACTCAAGGTTCCGCGAAGCTATTCCCGACGAACTCCGCGTGTATTCCGGCGACGTGGACGGCAACGGCACCTGGGACCTGCTCGAAGCCCATTGGGATCCGGTGCTGAAGAAAGTGGTCCCCTGGCGCGACTGGCAGGCGGTCGGGGCGGCCATCCCATCGGTCCGGGAGCGGTTTCCCCAATGCCGAGATTACGCCCGCGCCAGCATGGCGGAAATTTTCGGCTCGAAATTCGCGCAGCTTCGGGAACAGAGAGTTGGCGTGCTGACTTCGATCGTGTTGTTGAATCGAGGCGATCATTTTGAGGTCCATCCTCTGCCACGGGAGGCGCAGCAGGCACCTGTGTTCGCGGCAGTCGTCGGCGACTACGATGGTGACGGGCGCGAAGATGTGTTCCTCAGTCAGAATTTCTTCGCCACCGATGTCGAGACCGGACGCTACGATGCCGGGCGGGGGCTGTGGCTGCGGGGCGATGGCCGCGGCGGATTCACCGCGGTGTCCGGTTCGTCGGACGGCGTTAAGGTTTACGGCGAACAGCGCGGCGCCGGCTTGGCCGACTACGACGAAGACGGACGTGTGGATTTGGTCGTCAGCCAGAATGCGGCGGAGACGAAGCTCTACCACAACGTCGGCGGCCGACCCGGCTTGCGGGTCCGGCTCGCCGGCGAGGGAATGAATCAGAGCGGCATCGGAGCCATCGTCCGGCTCGGAGCCGAAGGAAAATGGGGCCCCGCGCGGGAAGTTCACGCGGGCAGCGGTTACTGGTCCCAGGATAGCGCCGTGCAGGTATTGAGCACCGCAGAGCAGCCGATCTCAGTTCAAGTGCGTTGGCCGGGAGGCCGAGTGACGACGGGGACTCTTCCGTCGAGTGCTCGAGAGATTCGGGTCTCCGCCATCGGCACGATCGAAAAACTGCGGTAAAATAGGAAGGAGGGGTCGAGCTCACCCTCGGGGTTAGGTGTCTTTTTCGAGCGACTTATAATCGTGAACAATAAATTTGTGCCCGCCCCAGCTGTAATCACCCCCGTCGCTATAATCAATCCGGTGCTTCTCGCAACACTCGATCCACGCACGGCGCTCCCCTCTTTCCCGGGACGAACGATTGCAGTTCCAATCGTCGAACAGGATCAAAGCGCCTTCACTGATCATCCCCCGGGCGAAAAGCGGATCCAAAGCCTCGATCGTAGACTGGTACAAATCGCAGTCCACATGCACCAGTCCAAAGGAGATTGTGTCGGCGACCTTCTTCACGGTCTCCGAATACCATCCTTGATGAATGATGATGTTATCCTCAGGCAAGAATTTCTTACACTTAATGCGCAGCGCTTTCGGGCCGATGCCCTGGCAGGCTCCCTCGCTCCAGGCTCCTTCCTGTACATGATACGAAGTGCGGTCCCGGTCGCTGGGCGACTCGGGCAATCCTTCGAAGCTGTCAAACAGGTGCAGTCGGCCTTTGTGTCGAAAGGCCGCCATGGCCGCCGCGAGCACCTGCGCCGTCCGGCCCTTCATCGTCCCAAACTCGGCAACGTCACCCGCGACCGATGCGCTGGCGGCATACTCGATCCCCAACAAGAGCGCATCCGCAATGATCTGGTTGCTCCTCGACTCCGAGCCGTATCGCAATTGTTCTCCGCGCGAAATGCGTCCTGCCAATTCGGGAATTGAACGCAATGGGTCTTTGATAAAGCGCCGCTCGAGATCACCGCTTTGCCTTAAGAAGTTGATGAAATTCACCCCGAACATCGGTGTAAACGGATGACGCTCCAGATAGCGAAGCCATCGCACAATTTTCGAAACCTCGTTGTTCTGCTTGGGTTGGCTCATAAAAAACGGCGAAGTGCCGCGCCCGAATCAGCGCGACCCCGCCGCACGTTTTGAGTGTGGCAACGATTTCATAATTCCACACTGCAACCCACGGTGTCGGAGAAGTCAAATTCAAATGGCTTTTGCGCACAGCTCTTATTTGATTAATTACCTGTCCCTTTATCCGTTAGTCCCTTTATCCGTTATTAATTACCTGTCCCTTTATCCGCGACCCGGTACGGCGCCACCATGTGACCGGCCGACATCGCGTCGGGAATAATCGCGACCGTGTAGAACCGTTCCGAACTGCGCAGTTCATTCGCCCGGGCCAGCGGATTGCCCACCCAGCGGCCGTCCCACTCCACCTGATCCGACCAGTCGGCAAGGTCCTGATAGCTGTTCTGCGCGCCATAGAACGTCTGGATCGTCGCCCAGATGCTGGCGGGCGTGTGGAAGTCGCAGCCCGTGCCGTTCCACCGCATCGGACCATGTTCGAAGAAGGCCGACGGCTGATGCACCGCGGCGTCGAACCGCGTCGCGTCCCACGTGCCCTGGGCAAACAACTGCGTCAGCGTGGCGAATCAATAGCAGCTTCCCGGCGGCGCGTTCATGCCCGGGTTGAACGTGGACAGGAAGTACTGCACGGCCGATGTCCCGCGCGGGCAACCGCGCAGGTCCGAGGTCGTCTTGAGGAATCCGGGATCGAGATCTTCGCCGAACACCGCCTCGAATTCATTGATGCCATTGGGTTCGTCGACATTGACGAAGCCCATCGACCACAACGCGGGTTCGCTCCAGCGACGCACCTCCAACTCCGCCACCCGCGTCCACGGCACCCCGCCCGGCCGGCTCCACAGGTCCCACACCAGCCACGTGTACAGGCCCGGATGCTCGAACACGGACGCCGGCACCCGCACCCGTACGCCGTTCCCGTCCGCGTTGCGCGACAGCATTGTAACGTCGATCAGATCCGGACCGGACGGCGGAAAGACCGCGCTGGACGGTATGAGGTAAACCCGCGTCTCCGCGTGGAGGTTCAAGGCACGCGCCGAGACGATCGGATCGGGACTCGCGATCGACGGTCCGGTGGCGCTGGCTTCCCGGAACACCCGTTGCGGATACACCGTGTAGGGCGTCGCACCGATCGCCTGCACCACGCCGGGTCCGACGTACGCCACACGCACCTCACCGACGCCCAGATTCCCGACGGCATCGCGCGCCGAGATGCGGATGACATTCGTTCCCGGTGACAATTGGACGGGTTGGGCGAACTGGAATGGCGACGCCGCACCGGTGAGATGCGACATGAATCCCGTGTCGACATACGGCGCGGAACCATCACCCGGGATCACTTCCAACGTCGCCGAGTTCAAGGCCACATCCTCGGCAATCGAACCCACCAGGGTGACCGTCACGTGGGCATCCGCAGGACGTGAACTCGGTTGCGGGATCACGGCGCCATCGACCGGATACTTGATGAAGACGACCGGCACCTGGGTATCCACAACGGTCGGCGGTGGCGTCGGGCCGATCTCGAGATCGTCGATGGTCTCATACCCGGCAATGGCGCAGTCGAAGTGGACCTCGACGCAGTGCAGATCGAATTCGCGCCGGCAGATTTCCAGCGGCACAACAATGTCGGTCTGGGGCGACAGCAGGACTTCGTGTTCACCCGCAAGCACCGGAGCCGCCGGGGTTCCGCCGTACGCACGGAACACCACGCGCACCCGCACCGCGGCCTGGGGCGGATCGAGCCGGATCACGAGCGGATCTGGATCGTATTCACCCGACACCCGGCAGCACAGGGCCTGGCTTCCCGAATGCACATTCACGCCGAGCGCCTCGCGAGAGACGATCTCGGGCGATCCTTCGAACACCACGCCGGGATAGGGCGGCAATGGTGGTTCCGACGGCGCGATCCTCGAAGTCGATCACCCGGCCCGACGACGGATACCGGCTGAGTTCGAGTGAATCGATCGCCTCCACCGCGGCGCCGTCATAGAGCACCTCCACCTGCGCCAGATCGCGCTCGAGAATGCGGCAGATGCTGATCGGCGTGAGCACCGACGGTCCGTCGAAGATCGTGACGGTCTGTTCCACCACGGGCTTCTGGGGATCGGCCTTGGTGAAGCCGCGCACGGTGACCACCTGCGCCTTGGCTCCGTCGGGATTGCCGACCACGAGCCGGACGAAGCTCTGCGGTTGATCGAACAGGAGGATGAGCGGGTCCGGATCGCTGCCCGGCTTTGGAATCGGGGCGTTTCTCCGGAGGAAATTCTTAGGGGACGCCGTGGGCAGACCCGAGGCAACCAGACCGCCGCCCGGAATGCTGACACCCGCCGACTCCAGACGATCGATGACCTTGCCCACGGGTAGATCATCGAACGTGGTGAACGAATCGATGGCTTCCTGGGCGAACAGGCCCCCGGACAGAAACAGGGCGGCAGCAAGACCGCCCAACCGACGACACACTCCCTTCATGGGGCTATTGATAGGACATCGGTTTATTGACGCTCCACGATTACTTTAACCCACCCACAGATCTTGACGACGAGGCCCAAACCCAAGCCCTTGCCGACGCGGGCGGGGGTAAGTCCGAGCACCGTGGTCTTGCCGGTTGGACCGTGGGGGACGATTGCCGACTTTCTCGAGCAACGTTTCCCCGGCATCGCACCTGACGTTTGGGCCGCGCGGATGCTGGCCGGCGAGGTGGTGGACGAACAAGGCGCACCGGTAGGCCGGCAAAGCCGCTATCAACCGTACCTCCGGCTCTACTATTACCGCGCCCTCGCCGCCGAACCGCGCATTCCGTTCGAGGAAGTCGTGCTGTTCCAAGACGAATTTCTCGTGGTCGCGGACAAGCCGCACTTTCTCCCGGTCATTCCAACGGGCTGCTACGTGCAGGAAACCTTATTGGTGCGCCTTAAACGCAGGCTCGGCATCGACACGCTTTCGCCGATACACCGGATCGACCGGGAGACCGCGGGTTTGGTTGTCTTCACGATACAACCAGCGACGCGCAAGTTATATCAGGATCTATTCCTGGATAAGTCGGTTCAGAAGACCTACGAAGCGATCGGGCCGTGGCGGCCCAAGTTGCAATTGCCTCTGACCTATCGCAGCCGGCTTGAGGAAAACCCGAAGCGCTTCATGCAATTGCGCGAGGTGGCCGGTGAACCGAACTCAGAGACGCCGCTGGAGTTGTTGGAAGTGCGCGGGGAATGGGCACATTACGGCCTGTCGCCGGAGACCGGCCGCAAACACCAGTTGCGCGCGCACTGCACGGCGCTGGGCATTCCCATTCGTCACGATCAGATTTATCCCGACTATTTGCCCGAGAACACCGACGACTACACCAAGCCACTGCAATTGCTCGCCAAGTCCATCGCCTTCCGCGACCCCCTCAGCGGCGAACCAAGCTGCTTCACGAGTGCCCGGACGCTATTGCTGGATGGGCCCCGCCAAACGGGAAACCAAGAAGAGCTCCATGACCGCCTGGGTACGGTCATCACAGGATCCCTTGGAGTTTTCAAACAGGCTCTTACGCCCGAAGATTGAACTTCCGCTGGGCTGATCACCCACTGCGTGTTGGCTATTTGAGATGGATGAGTTCCAGGGATTCCGTTGAGACCTGAATCGCCCGGATCGTTTCGCGGACGCACTTGGCCTTCATGAGCATTAGCTCCTTGGGAAAGTCCTTTTCATCCTTTTCGAAGTAGTCGGCAATTTTTGTCAGTTCAGGAATGACCGACTTCGCGTGGGCACCGTAGGTGAGGAGAATCTTCATCAATTCAGGTGTGCGCTCCTGGCTACCCCACGGATTCTGATCGCGCGTGTATTTCACGCAGGCGCCGATTCCCTCCTCGATCCGATACTTGGCCAAGAGGCGGAGACCCTTCACACGGATCGAGTCGGCGAACATCTCTCCGCTCGGAGCCGGCTCGATGATCGCCTTATAGATGGCGGGCAACAACGGTTTGATGTCTTCGGGGGAGAGATTCCGATAGACAGATCCCATGCTGCCCCGGGCGCGGCCGTCCTGGTTTTCAAGCCCGCCCCTCACGGCCTTGTAGAGCGCCTCGCGATCCACTCCATCCAGCGACCGGTTCAGCATTCCTCCGTCATCGAAAAGGGCGAAGGAAAGATACCGCTGCTGCATGCCGCGCGGATCGTTCTCCTTGTCGATGGGAGCCAGCAGTTCAAGGAGTTCGGGCACCGTTCGCGTGGCGGGCGCACCGATGCTTGCCAGTGCCTCAGCCGCTTTGATGCGCACCCAGAGGTCTTTTGTCGCCAATGATTTCCGCAGCGCATCAACGGCAGGTGCTCCGCGCCCGCGAAGGGCGATCAGGGCCTGGCAGGCACCGTAGCGGGATTCCAGGCGCGGCGAATCGAGCCTTATCAGCAGGGGTGCAAAGGGCACCTCCTTGCGGCGAGCCAGTGCCATCGCGGCCCGCTCGCGGACCACTGGCGACCAACTGTCGAGGCGCTCAAAGAGTTGGTCCTCGCTGAGTTTGTCGTAAGCGCTGTTGCGATCCTTGTTGCTCCAGCCGCGGCCATCGAGGATGAGTGCGTGCGCAGCCGCTGCGTCGAGCTGCGGCGCGGTGCTCGGTCGTTTGCCGGTGAGATAAATTTTCCTCAGCGGCATCGCATAGGCCAGCAGGTAGCCGCCGGTGCAGTCCCAACCCGCGTAGCTGTCGTCGTCCAGCTCCGGAGGTCCCTGGTGAAGAAAAGAGCCGTCCCAGCGCCGTGCGAGATCGAAATACCACGCGCCGAACTCCTGCATCCAGGCTCCCGTGGCATTGGGGCCGGACTGGGCGACACCCGGGATCGACCATAGAATGTTAAAGAAATTACCGGTGTGCCCCGTATCGCGCTCCGGCCCGTGGGAAGCGATGCTCATGCGTGAGAAAAACTCCGCCCCCTTCGTCTCGCCCAGCAGGTTGAACAATACGGCGGCCATTCCGCACTTGCCGTTGTCGTCGTGATTCTCAATCCACGGATGGTGATCGCCATAGGGGATCGCTCCTTTGCCAATGTAGAATCGCAACAGGCGGGCACTGAGTTCGATGGCACGCGCCACCTCCGGATCTTCCACGCCCGCCGCCCAGGCCATCACCAGCGAAATGGTCAGCGGCAATCCCGGAGAATTCATCATCCCGTAGCCGCCGAGTCGTCCATCGGCCACCGCGAAGCCATGGCCCCACGAGCCAACCGCACTTTGGCCCTTGGCTGCCTCCAAGGCGAGACGCCGCAGGCCCGGCATGACCGACCGATCGCCGGTCGCCAGCACATACTCCGAGAGCAGCATGATGACGTAGCCGTAGTGCCAGGTCTGCATCGAGTCGGACGAGAAGCCCGCCGCCCATTCGGCCTCTTTCTTGATCAGCGGGAGGTATGCGGGATTGGCGCTGGCCAACAAGGCGAGCGCATTGAAGGAACGCACGATGGGATCTTCATTCTGGGGGGATTTCGCCACTTTTTCGGCAAGCGCCTCACACCCTTGCTCAAGAATGCGCTTCGATTTTGGGCAGTCAAAAGGAGCAGTGACGCTGTAGTTGCCGAGAACCGGGAGCTTGACGACGACTCCCTCGGATTTGCCGGCCCGCCAGCGGGTCAGCTCCAGCCTTCCTCCGCCCGCCTCGGATTCGGCGGTGGTGAGTGCTTTGCCGAACTCGGTGCGCGGGTCGTAGGAGAACGCTTTCCCTCCGACACCAAGGATAACGTCCCCGACCGCGAGGATGCCCTCTGAGGGAGAACCCTTCTCCACTGTCGTGACGGAAATCTGCCGCGCATCGGTGGTCACCATCTTGTCGCAAAACATCCACCCGCGCAGCCCCGTGGGACCGAGATTCCAGTCGTGCTTTGCGCCCGCGGGAATGGTGCCGCCCTTGGTAAAGTCGGGAAGGTTCAAGGGCTGGCCCTTGCCAGCGGCCAATACCGGAGGAGGGGTGGCGAGGAGCGCCACGAGGGCGAGCGAGAAAAGAGAGGTCTTCATCAGTTTGGTTTTTTGAGTCATCTGAACATTCGAATTCTTCGCACACCATGGTTATTGGAAACCCCCATGGATAATCTCCAAAGAGAAGACGGCATAGGCCGTGACGAGGTTTGGGTCCTTTTCCCACCAACGCCCATTGGTGTTCGACCAGGAGCCGTCCCGCTGCTGCAGATTGATGAGGCGCATCGCCACCTCGCGGCGCCAGTCCACCTTCCGACCGTCCTTCAAATCGAGCGTGTCCAGTCCGCGCGTGTTCAACGCCTTCGTCATGAGGTGCAAGTAGTAATAAAGGCCCTGCAGCTCCATTCCGGGATTCTCATCAAGAGTGTAATTTGAACGCAGCCAGTCCAACACGGCGACCACACGGGGATCGTCCCGCTTGAGGTCCGCATAGATGTAGCTCAGCAGCCCCGAGTAACTGACGCTCCCATAGGAACGCAACGCGACACGACCGGTGGCAGCATTCGTCTCGGCTCCAGCCATGCTGTGGCCTGGATAATAAACAAACCCACCTTTGTTTGTCGCGTCATCCGTCACCCACCCTTGTTGGTTGTAACTTGGGAGATTCTGGCAGTTCTGGATGAATTGAATTAGGGCTGCCCAATTGAGGTCTCGGGACACGGGGCTGTTACTGTCCACCACGAGATGCCGCGTGTAATAGATCGCCTCCACCGCGTTCAAGGTGTTGTTCATGTCGGAGTGGGCGTATTTGCTGCCATAACCAACGCCACCATCGAACGGCGAATCCGCCTGGCCAGGTTTGTCGATATCGATCTGGGACTTGATGAGGAAAGCCCGTCCGCGTCGGAGCAAGTCATCGTATGCCGGATTCCTTGCCGCCAGCAACGCCATCATGGAGATCGATGTGTTGTAGTTGATGAGCTCCGCGCGGAATATGCTGCCGTCTGGCTTTGCCAACGTCGTGATGAATTCATAACCCTTCGCAAGGGATTCGGAGAGATTGGTTTGGTAACGGCCCGTGGGCTCTCCCATGAATGCGGTGAGCACCAGTGCGGTGACCGCAGTATGATCCGGCGTGGACCACCAACCGTTGGTATTCTGACTCATCCGCAGCGAATCCAGGCCCCTGGTGATGGCGTGCTGGATTTCATTACCAAACGAGACGTCCCTGGACGATAGCACGGTGATCGGCTGTACCGTGTCCGCAGCCGAAACCATCTGGATGGCGAAAGCGCACCCTAGGGCAAAGAGCAGCCCTCGGGAACAGCGTGCAGGATTGGTCCTCATTCTCCCGACAAAAACGGTTTCACAGTGGAGTTTCATGGTCGTGGTCATTTCTTGGGAATTCCTGGCATGGGGATGTCCAGGTAGAGGTGGACAACCTTGTGGGTTGGCAATACCGGTTCAAGGAACCTTGTTAGCTGCCCGTAGCGAAGTGTTGAAGGAGCAAACACCATGATCACCGGTGGCTTGAGTCGAGTGGTTCTCTTCCTGGCCAGCTCATCTGCGGCATCCATTTCTTTGCGGAGCTCCCGCGGACCAGGCACCCACAACTCGACCACCTCCAATTCCGACCGCGAGGCGGATTTCTTCCAAACGGATTCGATCAGGAGCAGATGACCCGAGACCTGGCCGCTTGCTTCTGACAAGGCAAGTTCCCAGGGATGAAACAGTCGAGCCTCCCGATCCATTAATTCCGGGTCCGGAATGAGCGCACGGTAGTACAATTGACCGACCGGAGGAGGCTCAATGCGGATGCCCTTCTCCCGGTCGATGGTGGAAAGAATAGTGGCGAGTGCACGCGCCTGGCTCAGTTCGACGTTGTCGGCGAAACTGACCACCACAAAATAGTCACGCGCCTTTCGGTCGAGTGCGGCCAGGGCTTCAATCACCGAGATCAAGGTCTCCCTGCTGTTGAGCACCGTGTCCCCATCTTTGAGTTGCACACGCAGGTTGGCCAACCGGGCCCCGTCGTTCGCGGGCTGATCGCTCGGGGCCTTGTCCGCCTCGATCGTCAGAATCAAATCCTTCACGCGTTTGGAGCCCTCCCTGTTGGCGGGCTCAATGATCAGGGTCAGAAGGGTCCCCTCGGCCAATGGGTATTCCGGATTGATGATCGTGTTCTGATAAACCAGTTCCTTTTGCGCCGAGTAGGGAACTTCAAGGACGGAGTAAGTCGAATTGAAAAGCGAGGCGATGGACATCGGCTGATACTCGTCAGCGGCGTAGAGTGTCCTGCGGGGATCGTTGAGGGCCGGCACTTTTCTGGAACCGGTGAACAGGAATCCGTCCTCACGCAGGGTTTTTCCAGTGCGGCGATCCAACAGCAGTTTCTCCAGACGGAGCGGCGGTTCGCTCGTCCCGACAACGCTCAGGATGAACGTTTCGCCCTTGGGCCAGTAGCGGAGCGAGGCGGGGTCGAAGGATTCCCCCGGATCTGTGCCGATGAACTGGATCGCTTGATGAACGTCGCTGGGCTTGGCGAAGGAGATCAGGAGCGCCTCGTAGCTGTGGTCGCTGGACTCATCGACGATGGTGAACTCGCAGGGCGCATTCAGGCCGAGCGCCGTTCGTTCGACCATCACTTCAACACGTCTCGCCTTTTTGTCGGCCACGAGTCCGGGCCGGACGAGGAGGTTTGTGTCGCCGTTGAGTTCCTTTCGGTTGAGTTCGTAGGCAGTGGCCGCCCGCTGTTTGTTCTGCGCGTGGCCCTGCGGTTTGATTTTGTAGGGCGTCTCGTCCTGCGCCGGCAGAGGCGCGGTCACGAGGAATAGCGCGGCCACGAGATGAAGCCCAAAGAACTTCTCCACCAGTACTCTCGTTGTGCAACGCCGCATCATGGGGCGGCGACTTCGAGCTGATAGAACCGCTGCGCGATTTCGCTGACGCCCTGATCGGTGATGCTCATCGGAGCGCCCGTCGATGTGCCGCTCCAGCCATCGGGCGATGGGAAATCCGGTGGCGCGATGATGGGCAGCCAGGTCGCATCGGTCAGAGCATTATTGATAGGACATCGGTTCATTGACGCTCCGCGATTATTCCGGCGAACGGTGCGAGGATTCGGGAATCCTTCAGCATCCGTCTCTTCAGATTGAGACCCGCTTCGGTCATCGATCGCACCGCCGCCGCCTGATCGAAATCCTGCTGGGAAATCAGCTTGTCCCGAAGCAATTGATGCAATCGGTC
>SIBK01000056.1 GCA_009695205.1 Pedosphaera sp.
TATTGTGTATATTACATACTTGCATCCATCGACCCAAGGCGGACCTGCCACACCGGGCCCCGGGTCTCAGACCTCCGTCGCCACGTCCCATTCGGGAACCTCCCCGGGCACCCGTTTCCGGCTCGTAGCTAAGTCCGACAGGCTGCTAGGCGCGTGTATGGATAGATCAGGCGCCGTTGGATGACGCGACCCAGGCTCGGATATTAGCATTGAAACCAGACTGAGAGGACGTAGTGTCAGGCATCCCTGCCTGACTGTGTGTGAGGACGGCTTTCAGCCGCCCGCTGGAGATTGGTCATTTTTTGGCCTCCTCTGGCTTTCGTTTGTCGGAAACTTCGTCGATCCGGAAATTGGCGACTGTAACTTCACAGCCTCATGACTCCTGCCCTCGTGGAATCTAAGTGAGCCCTCACCCGGCCTCTGCGGCCACCCTCTCGTCCCATCCGATGTGAGGAGCGTGGATGCCTTGCTTTCTGCCTAAATCCACCTTAATTGGCCGGCTGGGTTGTCCGTAACACATCCGAATTTGTATCGACTCTCGTCTGCGTTTGTATCAATGGAAACGGGAGCCGTGCTAATAGGGTGCGCCCTGTTGGGCTGGGCATACGGTAGACGATCGGTTGAACGCAAAAACTAGATTGAGAAAATCTTGCATGAAAATTAGAACTTTGATGGGGGCAACCCTCGTATTGGCCGGACTTGTGCTGCCAGCGACCGCTGCCGTGGAGAATGTGGCCACCCGCGGCACGGCTGCCTCCAACCGGCCGCTCTGGACTCCGGGGAATTGGAACGTCTCCAACCTAAACGATGGAGACCTTCTCAACCATATTCACCTCGATACGGTTCCGGATACTGGAGCTGCGTACACTTTGGATCTGGGTGCGAGTTACCCGATCAAAGAATTGAAAATTTACCCGCGAAAGGACCTTTGTTGCGCCGAACGTCTTCGAAATATCAGAGTGTCCATTCACACGAACAGTGGTGGTCAACTGGGTGGTGAAGTTTGGGGAGCGAATCTGTTTACGGCCGACGGTGAGAATGCCGGCAATGGCCCGGGGCGCGTTGTGTCCCTGCCCGTGGAAACCGGAATTCAAGGACAATGGGTTCGGATCAACGCGCTGTCGCAGCCGGTGGGAGACTATGCCTTGCAGATGAGCGAGATTGAGGTTTACGCGGAGGTTCTGGAAAGCGACGTCAACCGCGCCCGAGACGGGTTTGCGAGTTCAACCCGGCAACTTTTCAACGGTAACAAGCCTTCAAAGCTCAACAATGGGGACCATCGGAACGCGATTTTCGGTGAACAAGGCCCTCTTTTCGAATTTAGCCACAAAATCAATCTTGGAGCCTCGATCGCTCTCAACCGGATCGTGATTTGGACCCAACAGGACGCCTCTGTCCCGCAGCGGCTATCGAATTATCAGGTTTCGATCCACAAGGACAATAAGGGGCAACTGGGGGATCAAGTATGGAGTGTCGACCTACACACCGACGGTTCGAGTCCAGGTGCCGAGGTGGGGTTCAAGGATGTCCTGACTGCGGCGCTCAATGCGTCCGGTACATTTAAGGGGCAGTGGATAAAGATCACATCGTTGGATTACCCGATCCACGATTACGCGATGCCGATCTCCGAGGTCGAAGCCTTTGGGGCGGTGGAGAGCGACGGCAGTCTGTTGATTATTGAGGAACCGACCGATGTTTACCTCGGCGTAGGGCAGACTACCGCGCTATCGGTCAAGGTCTCGGTCGTCGGATCGACGACGCCTCCCATCTTTCAGTGGAAGAAAAATGGAGCGGACATTGATGGGGCGACAAATTCAACCTATACCACGGAACCTTCGCGATTGGCTACCGGTTACGTGCGTTATCGCTGCGTCGTGAGTCACGCCACGCTTCCGGAGTTGAGCAGCCACGAAGTAACGGTGAGAATCAACTTAGCCCTCGGTTCGAGAGTATTTAATAATCAGCCCTTGTGGGCGCCGGGGGGATGGAAAGCTTCCTTGATTGTCGACGGCGATAATAAGAGCTTCATTCACGGTGATGCGGCGTTGCATCCCGGGTTCGCTTATGAAATCGACCTCGGGGCGTCGGTGCAGCTTTCCGAGATGTACATCTGGCCACGCCAGGATGCTTGCTGCCCCGATCATCTGGCAAATTTTCGGGTATCGATTCACAAGGACAACAACGGGCAGATTGGCGAATCCGTCTGGAAGGCCGATCTGTACACGGATGGCACGAATCCCGGGGGACTTGGTCGCGTGTTTCGAGTTCAGGGCTGGCGAGACAATCTGGCCACTTTCGAGGGCCAGTGGATCCGGATAACGGCGCTCGACGTGCCGGTGAAGGATTTTTCTCTGCAAATTGCCGAGGTGGAAGTCTCTGGAAACTATTCATTGGGTGTCCCAGACCTGCAATTGACCCGTCCGCCTTCCAACTATGGCACCGTTCCAGGCCGCACCGCCCGATTCACTGTGGGTGTAAAAGTTATCAATGGCGATCCAGCGAAGGTTGCGTACCAATGGAAGCGGGATGGGGTGAACATTCCGGGTGCGACAACGAATGTGTACGTGACGCCTCCCTTGCTTTCCGACGACACCAACGCCGTGTTCCGATGCACCATGAAATACACTGGAGTGCCGGAGCTGCAAACCGATCCTGTGAAGGTGTTTTTTGACTATAACTATGCCAAGCACCAACCAACTTTTAACAATCAGCCGCTCTGGAGCGCGGGCGGTTGGAATATTTCGATGCTCGTCGATGACATTTTGGACGACACGTTTCACGGCGATGTCGGACTGTCGCCCGGATTTAAATATGAAGTTTATCTCGGTGGTGAAGTGGAGGTCGATCACATCGCCGTATGGCCGCGTCAGGATGGAACTGTGCCCGAGCGGTTATCAAACATTCGCGTGCAATTGCTGACTGATTCGGCCGGACAACCTGGGGTTGAAAGGTGGCATGCGGATTTGTTCACGGACGGCTCAAACCCCGGCTCGACGAAGGGAACCGTGGTAACGTTGAATAGTGGGGATGGTACAGGCTCATTCTTGGGCAGTTGGGTGCGGATCACTGCCCTGGATAATCCAGTGAAGGATTTCTCCTTGCAGATGACGGAGTTGCAAGTCTTTGGAAAATTATCCAAGGAAAACCCTCCTACTGTGGCGCGGAAAATCTCGATTATCTGGGACGGTGAGGAGGTGAAGATCTCGTTTGAGGGAGGAACCCTCCAGGAGGCCGATACGCTTGGAGGCGGATTTACTCCTTCTACAGGCGCTGTTGACGGCGTCAAAAAGGTCTCGGCCGCTGGCGGGAAGAAGTTCTATCGGGTCAAGCGATAGGGGCGCTCAACCTTCCGGGTGTCCTCTGCCTTGATGCGGCATGACCCTCTCAATTGGCGCGCCGGGCTTTCGGGTCCGGCGTTTTCCTTTATTGAAGGAGGGGAAAGCAGCCGACGGACAATGACGGTGATGATCGCTGCGCTGTGAGAACGACAGCACCCCGTGCTTATCGGCCAAGTGCCAACCGCAGGGCAAGCCGCTCTGGAAGCCCGGCGGCGAGAATCTTTTTTTGCGCGCCGGCGATATCGTAGTTGAGGCGCCTTATTTCGATCGTCTGCTCCTCAAGGTCGTGGACCACATAGGCCGCCCTTGGATTGCCATCGCGGGGTTGTCCAATACTGCCAACATTCACGAAATATTTCTTACCTGGCTCGACTCGGAACTTCGAGTAGATGCCACCCCGGACCGTCGTGTCTCGAACAAAGGCCACGGGTACATGAGTGTGGCCAAAAAAGCAGACGGGAGTGTTCTGGTAGGTGAAGCTCGCAGCAGCTTCGAGCTTCTCGAAGACATAACCCCACCGTTCCGGACCATCCAACGTCGCATGGACAATGGAAAAATTGGCAACCCAGCGGATATACTTAAACTCCCTCAGCCATTTGCGATCGTCGGGAGACAATTGTTGCCGCGTCCAGGTCACGGCTTGCGCGGCGGCATCATTGAACCCGTCGGGATTCTGATCGACGCCTACATATTCATCGTGATTTCCCTTCACAACAGGGATGTTCATACCACGAATGATATCGAGGCATTCTTTGGGATTCGCGCCATAGCCAACGACATCACCCAGACAGACGTGGTGGGTACACTTCTGCTGTTTCACATCTTCCAGCACAACCTGAAGAGCTTCCAGGTTCGCATGAATGTCTGCCAAAATTGCGTATCTCATCCGTCTTCCAGTCTATCATTAGCGAACAATCTCAAAACCGCGAAATTCACCCGTGGCAGTGTGCCACGCGGCATCCTCCCTCCGAATCAGCGGACCGAGCCCACTTTCCCGGATGGCCAGCCGGAACGCGTCCAACTCTGCTTGGCTACCTTCCGCCGTCAATTCAACCCGACCGTCGGGCAGATTCCTCACCACACCGATCACTTCAAACCCCGCCGCTGTCTGCCGGGCCTGATAGCGAAACCCCACTCCCTGTACTCGGCCGGAGTAGTAAATCGTTATTCGTCTGCGGCTCATCCGCTCTCTTAACCCCGGTTCGGCCAATGAGTTTCAATCGCTGGTCGAAGCCAATCCTCTCAATCGACGATTTCAACTGTTTGACCTTTTACAAACGGGAGAAAGACTAAGCCATATCCGAGCCAACGCCTGCAATGATTTAATCCCCAAGATCGATTAATCCTTCGCGGCGGCTCTCACGCTTTGAAATTGTGGATGTCGTTCCAGTAGGTGACGGCTTTCATCGGATAGGCGGTTTTGGTGATAGGTTGGGTGCCGCAGCGGCTCGGCACTGGTCGACCGTCGAACCCGCATCAACCAGTCGGCCCCGAGAAGTCTCGGTATTAACTCCGGATCCGTCGCGGCAACAGTCGTCTCCTCCTTGTCCCCGGTTGCCTCGCCCGCCCCTACCCAGAAGCCGGCCAGCAGAAGCGTGACTCGCAGCATCGTACTGCGTGAATAGGTGGCCAGATTGCAGGGCACAGATGCGCTCAGCCGGCCGAAGAGATTGCGAAACAGCGGGAGCGTCCACATTGCCGCGTTGCGAGCCGGTGAATAGGCATCGTACAGGATGGACGCCGGGGGTGTAATAGCACAGTCGCACCCCATCAGAGTGGGGAAGTCACCCTCCATCACCTCCCATTGCACGTGTTGCCGATGGTTCATGAAATCAGCCCTTCCGTAATCCAAGAGCTGTCGGACTGCTGTCTCGTAACTTTCGAAATACGGCAACTGGGTTGCATGCTCCAAGCCGAACCGGAGTGGGCCAAGGGTGTGATCGAAACTGATCACCCGCAGGGAGTTGGCCACCTCACGACCGGAGCGCAATACCGTGAGGACGTTGGCCGCGGATCCAAGACCGACATCCCAGAGGACAAAGGGTCCGCTTGCTGCCGCCATACGTTCGGGCAATCGGAGCTGTTCCACGTAGAGAGATCGGGCCTCAGCCTCCGGACCCACGACGGGGTGAAATGTTTCCATGGCCTCCCGGGAGCGGACGCTCCAGGAACCGTTGGCAAGCTCCACCAGCTCATAGGCGGAATCAATCATGGTGCTGGGTCCATTCTGTCAGGGCCCACGTGCCGTCGCACCCGAGCGACCGATTCCGCCGGCTCGCGGTGCCATATCACCTGCCAGCCGCGCGCGGCTCCGGCGTCGACATTTTCAAGGCGGTCGTCGATATACAGGATCTCACTCGAACGATGCCCCGTCCGTTTCTCGACCGCTTCATAACTGGCTGGCGAGGGTTTCATTGCCCGCTCTTCATAGGAATACACGTAGTCATCGAATTTCGAGAAGAACGGGAATTCCGACCGAATGTGCCGCACCGCAAGCTCGCTGGTGTTTGAAAAGATCACGGTCCGAATCCCGTATCGATGGAGCTCCTGCTGCATCCGGATCATCGGTTCGATGGGCGTGAAAATATCCCCAAAACAACGGGCGAATGCGTCAGGCGTTCCTCGGAAACCAATGCGACGCCCAACCTCATCCATGAAGCTCCTGGTATCCGTCAGGCCTGTTTCATATCGATGGAGCAACGGGCTTTGATCCAGTAGCTCCTGAATCTCCGTTTCTCCGGCGCGGCTGTTTTCCGCGAGGTTCCGCGCCATAATTCCGAAATCAAAATCGAGCAGCACTTTGCCCAGATCAAAGACTACGACACGGGGCCGCTGCAGACCTTCCAGAGGCGCCGAGGAAACCCCGGTCGGCGCCGCCGCAGTTCGTTCTGGGTTCATCAAAGCTCCCTTCGCCCTTCCAGCGCACGACTCAGAGTTAGTTCGTCGGCAAACTCCAGCCCGCTGCCAGCCGGAAGCCCATGGGCAATGCGCGTCACGCGTACGTTGCACCCCACCAACCGACTCGCAAGATAGTGGCCCGTTGCGTCGCCTTCCACGTCGGTGCCAAGGGCCAGTATGACTTCGCGCACTTCACTCGCCGCCGCCCGCTTCTCCAGTTCACCAATGCGCAGATCTTCGGGGCCGACTCCATTCAGCGGGCTGAGTTTGCCGCCAAGCACGTGATATCGTCCCTTGAACGTGCCCGATTTCTCGAGACTGATAACATCCAGCGCCCTCTCAACCACACACAACAACGTCGGATCGCGTGAGGTCGAAACGCAGAGATCGCACGGTTCAATCTCGGTGAGAGAACCGCAAACTGAGCACGTTTTGATGCGTTCGCGGGCAAAGTTCATGACCGCCGAGAGATCCCGGACCAATCCCGGGTCCGCCTGCACAAGATGCAAGGCCAGGCGCTCCGCCGACCGGGGTCCGATCCCGGGCAACCGCCCGAGGGCGGCGACCAACCGCACCACCGGATCTGGAAGACTGGCCATGAGGAGCTATTCAACAAGCACTGGAAACAAAACGGATGGAATGCTCCATCGCGACGGCCGCCGCCCGGTATGCTGCGACGAAATTCGCGAAGGCAAACCATCGTCCACCGAAATCCGGATCGGGATCAAAACATTCCCGGGATGGAAAAGCCGCTCGTCACCGAGCTCATCTGTTCATTGGAGATCACCTTCGCCTGAGCGAGCGCCTGGTTGACCGCGGTGATGACAAGATCTTCAAGCATCCCGACGTCCGTTGGATTGACCGCAGCTGGATCAATCTTGATGGAGGCGATGCTTTGATCGCATCGGGCCACGACCTTCACCGCGCCACCGCCGCTGGTCGATTCGACCGTTTTCGCCGCTAGTTCCTGTTGGACCCGTTCCATTTGCTGCTGGATGCGGGTTGCCTGTTTCATCAACTTTCCGATACTCGACATGGCCGAGAGTATGCCGCAGAGGGGCGCAGGACGGAAAACAAAATTTGATGTGAGTGCTGTGAGCCCTTAAAACTCAAATTGCGAAAATTGTTGATAATCCTTGTGCTGGGTCGGCGGTCGCCTGAATTTCCGCTGGGCAGAGGTTGCTTGAACCCTGTCTGAGCGCCGCAATCAATTCTTCGGATTCCTCTAAGCCAATGCCCTCTTTGGGGGGCGAGGCGGCATGAACCCGAAGAAGAGACTTGTGACTCCGCTGCGGAGGCATAACGTCACCGGAAATCGACACGACGCCAGAGCAATTCTCCCTGAAATAGAAAGCGTCTACAAAGCAACACCCTATCGGTTCCATGTCCAAATCTATTGCTTCCGCTGAGACCGAGCTGACTGAAATGCGGCTGCTGATCGAGGACCTATGCTGCGATTGTTGTCGATTTGACCAAGCGGAGCAGCTTTAGATTTGGCCTGAAAATGTTCGCGTGGACCGCGAATTCTATCTCGGGGCGCCCAGTTGCTATGCGGACATCCGAGTCGCATCCCCCGGCCAGTCCGCCTACTTCATCGAGGTCAAGATTGGTTACTCGCGCCAGCGGCTGATAGAGCAGTTGAGCAAGAAGTTTAAGCAATTGACACCCGAACTGGCTGACGCAAACCGCGTGCTACTGGTGGTGGACTCCCACCGGCACCCCGACTGGGCGGAGATCGAGGCGTTGATCCGCGAGCAATTGCACTCCTCTCTGACGCTTGAAGTGTGGGACGAAAACCGGCTGCTGGAGCTAATACGCGCGCGGTTCGGGCTGGCGGCAGCCGCCACCTCGACCGAGAGCCTATTGGACGTGCGCGAGGCCGTGGACCGCGCCAAGGGTTACCATGCCTTCGGCGGCGAGAGCCTGGAGGCGTATGAGGACGACGCCCTCCGCTCCCAGCCCAACAGGCACTTCAGCCATTGGCGGTTGCGGCGACTCTGGCAGAGCCGCAAGTGCGCCCCGCGCGACGTTTTCCCGCCCGGGGTCTATCCGCAGGTGGCGGTGCTGATGGCGGACATGTGCAGCTTCTCGAGCTATGTGCGCGACACCCCCGACCAGCGGGTGACGCGGAACATCCTGACCGCGTTCTATACGCGCGCCCGCCATCAGATTCTAAACTACGGCGGAATGTTGTATGAGTTTGCCGGCGACTCGGTGATCGGTTTTTTCGGTGTGCCGGACGGGGACGATGACTATATGGAGAGCAGCCTGGCAGCGGCGCAGTCTCTGATTTCCATCGGCAAATCCATCTCCACCGAATGGCAGCGAAGCATTGACCGCATCCAGCCTAGCAGCGGCCTACACCTCGGGCTGACCGTAGGCGACCTACAGATTGTTTCCTATCGTCCGTTCAGCCGGACGCACTTTGGAGCCATTGGTGACACGATCAATTTGGCGGCTCGTCTCATGGCCAACGCGGGATCTGGCGAGCTGGTGGTCAGTAATATGTTTTACAACCAGTTATCGGCAGCCTCGCAGGCTGGATTCGAGGGCATTCCGCCGATCGATGCCAAAAATATGGGCAAGATCAAGGCTTAGAAGAAGCACGGTCCAACGGCAACCAAGGTTTGAACTCAGCGTTGATTAACCAGGACGGGAACGACGGCGTCTCGCCCGGGTGGTGAGCCGAAGCGTGTTCCGGCGAAACACCTTTTCGAAGGCGCAGCGGTCGCCTGGAGGAGTGGCCGCAAGGACAAAGGGAAGGCCGGCGGAGCGTCGGAAATCAAATGAATCTCCGGGAAACTCGCTGATCGGCAGGCATCACAAACCAAATGTTTATTCTCTGGGTTGGAAATCAACTAACCGATTTCCGTCCAATCCTCCGGGTGATTCCAATTGGTGAACAGGTATTGTTCCGAAGGAGCGACTGGAAAGGGCGCCAGCATTCCGGCGATTCGGCCGGCTTCAGCCAAATCCCGCATGGCGAGTCGGCCCGAGTTTAGGTGTTGCTCAACAAGGTTGAAGAGACAGGTCGGATAGACGGCGGCGAGCGGCTCCATCTGATCCCCCCAGGTGGGGATTCGCCCGAGGGTGGGGGAACAGTGGCGGACAAGGGTGTCGAGGAATTCGAAGGACATCTCGGGAAGATCGACTGCAAGGACCAGTAGCAACGGAGTGGGACAGACGGCGAGGGCTGCTTCCAAACCGGCTAACGGGCCGCAGTTGCGTCGCCGATCGAGCACCACCGGGAATGGCAATCCCTCCCGAGCGTGGGCCAGTGAAATCAACACAGAGGAGGCGCCCGCCTTGCGAACCAGCTGTGCCTGCCTCTCCAAAAGAGACGTGTGGCCCATGGGGAGCGATGCCTTGTCCGATCCCATCCGGAGGGATTTGCCGCCGGCCAGAATGACAGCGGTAAGTGGAATTATAGTTTTTTTGCGAATTTCCATACTTGCCAAGCGTCCTACCTTCGGGTTGTCTCAAAGGAATCCGCGAAAGATTACAATAAATACTATGAAAAACTTACTGAAGATCGTTTCCATCGCCGCCCTAACCCTTTCTGTGTCCGCGTTTGCTGCGGACAAGGAAGTCACACTCACCGGGGAAGGCAAATGCGCCAAGTGCGCTCTAAAGAAATCCGACACGTGCCAAAATGCGCTTGAGGTTAAGAACAAGGACGCAACGAAGGTGTATTACCTCACGGGCGACGTCAGCAAGGCATTCCATGGCGAACTTTGCACCAAGACGAAAAACGTCAAGGTCGTGGGAGTTGCTTCCGAGGTGGACGGCAAGCACATGATCGCCGTCAGCAAGATCGAGGCTGTCAAGTAATTGGCCCTGATTTTTCAAAACCCGCCGGCATGCATGCCGGCGGGTCTTTTTTTTGCGCCTTGCTTCAGGGTTTTGCCGCTACCAGGGCGGAGGCATGAACGAATGTCTCGGTTCGTTGAACGACCCGCAGACCCGCTTCGGTCAACCATTGCGTGCACTCGGCTGCGCTGTACAACCGGCCTTCCGTCACGCTGAAGAGATGCGCGGAATACATGGCGGCGTGAAGAGGGCCCGACAGGTCGTCGTTGAGAAACACGTCGTGAATGATCAACCGGCCTCCAGATGGCAGGGCTTCGGCGCACCGACGAATCAACTGTTGGCAATCTTGCACATCCCAATCGTGGAGGATGTTGGAAAGCAGGAAGACGTCGGCATCTTTCGGGACGGGATCGGCGAACATATCGCCGGCCCGCAACTCGAGGCGATCGGTGACAGTCGTTCGTCTGGCGAATTCGGAGGTGATTTTCAGGACTTCCGGGCGATCCCAGACAATCCCGCGCAATTCGGGATTCCTTCGCAGAAAGGCCAGCGTGTAAATGCCGGTGCCGCCGCCGACATCCAGCAGCGTGTGGGCGCCGTTCAGCGGTAGCACCGCCGCCAGGACCGGTGCAACATTCTTGGCGCGCCCCGCGAGTTGAAGTGTGAACAATCGTGCCAAGTCGGATTCCTCCATCGCCGACTTCATGCCCTCTCGGAACAGGTAGCCGACTCCCGATTCCTCAGGCCGGGAGCCCTTGGGGCGGTTGCTTCGGAGATGGTCGGCGAATTCGAGAGCGCCGGCTGTTTCGGCGGCTCGGGCGAAGTAGTCGCCCACAAAGTAGTCGCCGCCCGGGAGAAGGTGTTCGCGGGCTAACGGGGACAGTTCAATGGAGCCATCTGCGCGGCGCACCAACGTTCCAAAGGATGCGAGAGCGGTCAGGAGAACGGTCAGCGGTCGCGCCCTCAGCCCCGTGCGGTGGCCGAGATCGGATTCCGTGAGTGGCCCGGGCGCGAGATGTTCGAAGATGCGGAAATGAATTTGACCGCAGGCGAGCAGCTCCGTCTGAAAATTCCCCCGGTACACTTCGAACAGGCGCGTAGGATCGGTGGATGGCGGCGCCTCCGGCAGAATGAAAGACGTGGACATGAAGGGAAGATGCCACGGTGGCGACAAGACGAAAGTCCGAAGTCCATTTGGGGAGCGATGACGGTTGCCAAGCGGAGTCAGACGGTGACAATTGGGGGATGCGGAAATGTTTGAGCGTGCAGATGTGGAAGTGGGTCGTTGTCGTGAGTTGCGGATGGATCCTGTATTGCTGTTGGTGGACATCGGGGGTGGCGCAAAACACAAGTGGAGCAGCCCTCGGCCTGACGAATGGATTAAGCGGGGTGTCCTCGGGGCTGATCGACCGCAGTGCAGAACAGCTTTCGTTTGGCCTGAGCAGGATTTCGTATCTGCAAGCTCCGTTATGGGGTAATCCCCGCTGGCGGTATGCGGCCTCGGCACTTTACATTCTGCTCGCCTTCGTGCTCTCGGGACTTGTGGATTGGTTTATCCGACATCGACTCCGCCAGTGGGCTCACGGGTCGCCGGGCCGTTGGGATGACATAGTCGCTGGACTCATCGATGGCCCGCTGAAACTGGCAACTATTGTTGTCCTCCTCAACGTAGGACTCTTACTCTTCGAGTGGCCGGGCTGGGTGGGAAGGAACATCTCCCGACTCACCATTCTGTTGCTGACCTTATCGATTGTGCTCGTCTTACTGCGAGCGGTCGATGCGGCGATCGGAGTGTGGCGTGGAAAAACACGCGTGGGGGGAGATCGCACATTTAACGAGGTCTTCCTCGTCAACTCGGGCCGTCTCGCGAAGATTGCTGTGTGTACGATGGCAGTTCTGACCGTTCTGCCGGAGCTGGGTTGGGATGTCAGGGCATTGCTGGGTGGATTTTCCATCTTTGGCTTGGCGCTGGGGCTCGCGGCGCAGGACACCGTTTCGAATCTGTTTGGCGCCGTCGCGGTGTTTCTCGATCGGCCGTTTGAAATCGGCGACCGAATTCAGGTCGGTGGGGTTGAGGGAAGCGTCGAGGAAATTGGATTGCGGGCAACGAAAGTGAGATCGCTCGACGGATTTTTGATCACCGTTCCTAACAAGACTGTGGGGAACAACACCGTTGTCAATGTTACGGCGCGGCCGACCATCAAGACAGAATTGAATCTCGGCCTTCCCTACGACTTGACGGCCTCACAATTACAGGAAGCGATCGATATTATTAGCCAAAATTATCAAGACCACCCCAGTACCGCTGATGTCATCGTGACGTTCAATCGATTTGCTGATTGTTGGCTGAATGTGCAGGTCTTGTATTGGTGGCGCGGCAACGATGGTCGCGCACAACTGCAGGACTTGCAGCGGCTGAACCTCCGCCTGAAGGAACGGATGGATGCAGCGAAAATCGGATTTGCTTATCCCACTCAAACAGTTCACCAGAGGAAGCCGTGAACAACGAATGCTGGTCCCGCGGCTCTTAGCGTGGGACGTGGTCGGGAGGCTGGCTGGGGTCTCACATTAGCTAAATACAAACGACCATGGAAACGCCTCCTGCTCCACCACTGCCACCCGCGTTACCGCTGCCACCGCCTCCGGGCAGTGCTCCCGTGGATCGAACGTGGCCCGTGATGTGCCACATTACTGCGTTGGCGGGATTACTCATTCCGTTTGGGTGCCTGCTCGGTCCGTTGGTGGTCTGGCTCGTGAAGCGCCATGAGATTCCGGCGGTCGAGGTTCATGGAAAGGAATCCTTGAATTTTGAGATCACGATGTTGGGCTACAGTATTGCCGTGGGGTTATTTGGCTTTGCTTCGTGCGGGATCGGGTAGTTCTTGATGATTCCCTTACTCATTGCATGGATCGTCCTGATAATCCTTGCCAGTGTGAAAGCCAGCAATGGAGAACCCTATCGATATCCACTAACCATTCTACTCATTAACTGACGGATTCCTACTTGGCGTATTCCACGCATCGCGTTTCGCGGGTCACCGTAATCCGGATCTGCCCCGGGTAGTTCATCTCCTGCTCGACCCGGCGGGCCAATTGTCGGGCAAGATTGAGACTAGCGGCATCGTCCAAGGCTTCGGGACGGACAATAACCCGCAGTTCGCGGCCAGCTTGCACGGCGAAAGCCTTTTCGACTCCGTCGAATTCGAGGGCGATTTGTTCGAGGTTATCCAGTCGCTGCAGATGTGTTGTCATGCTCTCACTCCGCGAACCGGGCCGTGAGGCACTGATTGCATCGCCGGCGTTTACCAGGATTCCGAAGAGATTCTCGTGTGGCACCTCGTGATGATGGGAGGCCACGGCATTGACGATCACCGGACTTTCGCCGTTGAGTTTCAGAAGATTGGCCCCTACGATGGCATGCGGGCCCTCGATTTCGTGGGAAACCGCCTTCCCGATGTCGTGCAAGAGGCCGGCACGCTTGGCGACCACGACATCTTCACCGAGTTCTGCGGCCATGAGGCCGCAGAGGTGAGCGACCTCGATGGAGTGTTCCAGAACATTTTGAGAAAAACTGTGCCGGAAATGTAGTTTGCCCAGAACTTTCACAACCTCCGGGTGCACGGGGGCGACCCCGGCACGAAACAATGCATCTTCGCCGGCGCGCACGATGAATGCGTCCATTTCTTGACGGACACTCGCCACGACCTCTTCGATGCGCGTCGGATGAATGCGTCCGTCGAGTATCAGCCGCTCCATCGACTGGCGGGCGATTTCCCGCCGGATCGGATCGAAGCCGGACAGGACAACGGCGTTTGGTGTGTCATCCACCAGCACGGTGACGCCGGTCGCAGCCTCAAAGGCGCGAATGTTGCGACCATCACGCCCGATGATCCGCCCCTTCATGTCGTCGCCTGTGAGGGCCACGGTGGCTGTGGACGATTCAAAGGTATGCTTCGCGGCAAATCGCTGAAGGGCCGTGGCAAGAATGCGGTGGGCTTCCATCTCTGATCGCAGGCGGGCCTCGTCCAGGATGTGCCGAGTGAGGTCGGCTGCATCCCGCGTGGAATCCAATTCGATCTGCTTCAGAAACTGCTGCCGAGCTTCCGCAGCGGTGAGGCGGGAAAGGGATTCCAGTCGAGCACGATGTTCGGTGCGTTGTTGAATCAGATCCGCGCGCTCGCGTTCCACGGAGGCGCGGGCAACCTCCTGGACGGTCGATCGCTCGCGCAAACTCGATTCGTGTTCCCCGAGGCGGTCCATTTGGCGGGTAACCGCGGATTCACGGTCGATCAGGCGGGCCTGTTCTTCGAAAACCTCCTGACGCCGCGCCGCAAGCTCTCGTTCCAGGGTCGAAGCGCGCATTTCGAATGCCGCCCTGAGCGACGATTCGACAGCGAGACGCTCGGTGACGGTTTCGAGGCGTCGCTTTTCGGCAAGATCCCGCTCGCGCGCCCCTAGTTCCGCAACGAGAGCACGCTTCTTTGCTTGATAAAAAGCATAGCCCACACCCACTCCGGCGATGACCGACACCGACGCGGCGACTACGGTTTCAATTACCATTCTTGATTTGCGACACCCGACACTCGTGTGTCTTTGAAGGCGTCAGAACCAGATTCAGTTGCACATCGTGGGGTTCGATCGGCACCCGGGATACCATTTGTTCGTCGTATCCCGCACCGCAGGTCACTCCACGGACGGTCGCGAGCAATCGGTCGAAAAAACCTCGACCCCGACCCAATCGCTGTCCGCACGAATCGAAGCCTAATCCCGGAACGAGGCAAAAGTCCAGTGCCTCGGGCGGCACAAGGGAACAATCGGGCGCTGGCTCCATAATTCCGAATGGGCCCTCGCGTAGTCCCCCGTCCAAATGTTGAATCTGGCAGACGTCGTAACCTCCTGTGGACGGGTTGTATCGGGGGAGACAAAGCGCAGCGTGCGAGCGTAAGACGACGGATGCCAACGGCCAGAGATTGATTTCATCGGGCAGTGGCCAAGTCATCAAAATCGCCCGGGCTCGTTGAAATTCGGCCCGGGCGAGGATCCGATGGATAACGTCTATCGCGCCCGCGGCCCGGGTTGTTGCCGGCAGGGCGGCGATCCGACGCTTGAGTTCCGTCCGCAGCAATTTCTTGTCATCGCTCAATACACTCACAGTACGGCCGACGATTTAGAAAAGCGTGGATTGAAGCAAGTGGTGACTCCGGGTGCTGGTAGGACCTTTAGTGTGCCCATCGGGATCGAGAACCGGTTTTTCCGACTCCGTGGCGCGACGATCACGTTGGTCGCGCATGAGGGAAATCGGTTGATTCTTCGGTACTGAGCGGTAGCGCTCTCGCGCTGGCGCGTGGGCCGTTGCATTTTTCTCCACATCAATCCGATGAATCGGTAGCGTGTGCCGATGAAATCGATCGCACTGCCCCGTGGTGTCCACTCGGCTGTCTGGACCCCGTCCCGTAGCACCGGAACGCTACATTCCGCCGGTCTCCGAGCGCTCACCTCGAGACTGGTTCGCGCGGGCGTTCAGGGATTTCTGGTGCTGGGCACCACCGGGGAGTTTCCGCTCCTGAAAAGGAGCGAACGCCTGAAGGCGATCGAGGACGTTGTGCGAGGTGCAAATGGCCTTCCAGTGACCGTGAACGTCAGCGATGTCCGTCCCGATCGGGTCCTGCGTCTCGCCGCGGCGGCTAGTTCTGCCGGGGCCACGGCTGTTGCCATTATGCCGCCGCTGTTTTTCCCCCATAGCCAGGCGGATATCCTCGAGTACCTGCTCGCCGTGGCAAGCAAGACGGATTTGCCAATCGTTCTCTATAATTTTCCCGAGCGCTGCGGAAACAATCTCGAGGGGGAAACCATCGCTCAGTTTGTTCGACGCCGCCCCATTGCCGGGTTCAAGCAGAGTGGCGGTCGCTGGGAGTTCTTGCGGGAACTCGTGCTCCTCGGCAAAAAACAGGGTTTCCCCGTTTTCACGGGTACGGATACCCGCCTGGCGGAAGCTCTGGAACTCGGTGCCGCGGGCTGTGTCAGCGGATTGTCAAACTTCGCAGCCGAACTGATAGTCGGTGTCCAGTCCGCCGTGGACCAGGGGAACAAAGCCGCTGCGTCACGCTTCAGCCTGCGGCTGCAAGAGATTGGGCGATTGTGCGATCAACTGAGCTATCCCTTTTGCGTTGCCGCTGGGCTGAGCGCGCGTGGGATCGATCCCGGTCCACCGCGCCAGATCTATTCTCCAAAGAGTTTTTCGGCGTGTCGCCTTTTGGAGAAACAGCTGAGGACGAAGTTTCGCCAGTGGGGACTGCCTCTTCAGGAACACTGAGCTTCCAGGTGAGTATCCGGCAGGTATTGCCCGAGATCTTGAACTGTTCCCCGGGCGGCAGGCCTTCCACCCAAAAAATATCTCCCGACATCGCCGTGGCCACTAGCCGTTGACGCCGATCGGCAATCGGTACTTTGCGGTTCACAAAAAGGTCCTGCAGCTTTGTTGAAGTCGAAAACCCGAGAGGCCGGAACCGATCGCCCGCTTTCCAGTGGCGAAGTACTAACACGTTCCCCACTTGGTCTGCATCGAAATGCTCCACCCCGGGTGCTTGCGAGGGCAGTCGATTGCCACCTTGGATCGACCATCGAAGGGTGCGGCCATTAACGAGGATTCTTCCTGCACGGCCCATCAAGTCGATGCAACGAGCACGACCGGAATGGTTGAGTTCCGTCGACGGAATGGCCCGCACCCTGCCGTCCAGGTGCCGTTGAAGACGTCGACCCATACGCACCTCGTGAGGCGCTTCAGGTTCCGTGCGGAGTCTTTCCGTAAGCTCGAATTCGGCGACGACACCAAGCGATTGGAGCTGGTCCCGAATCACGGCGCGCTGAATCGCGAGCGGCAGGTTCTCAAATTGCGGACGCCGCTTTGAGTTTAGCCATTGTGCGGCAGAGTTGGCGGACAGTCGAGCGTCGGCCGCAGTGATCTCGGCTGCGCGGCAAAGCAAGGTGTCAATGGCCGGACAATACTTGCGCCGCAACAGCGGCAATAGTTCGTGCCGGATCCGATTTCGGAGAATTCGGCAGTCCGCATTTGATAAATCCTCCCGCCAGCTCCAATGCTGTTTGCGAGCGATTGTCTCCAGTTCAGCGCGAGTCCGGTGGAGCAGTGGGCGTACAAGGGATACCGTGGCGTCCACGGGTGATCGCCCCGTGGCGGTCATCGCTCCCAGCCCGAAGCCTCCGGCGCCGCGGAAGAGGCGGATCAAAACCGTTTCAGCCTGATCACACGCGTGATGCGCAAGGGCGATGCAGTCGGCTTGAAAACGCACCGCCGTGCGGGCAAGGAAGCGATGCCGTAGTTCGCGGGCAGCGGCTTCCACCGATTCGCCAGTCTCTGCTTGTCGCGCGGAAACTTGTCCATGGCCCAGGGAGAATGGCCAGCCGAGCGAGCGGGAAAGGCGCCGCACGAATTGAGCATCGGCATCGGCGTCAGCACCTCGCAAACCATGGTGAAAATGGGCTACGCGAAGTTCCCATCGCGACTGCTTCGCGAGGATGGCGAAGAGATGCATCAGGCAAATGGAGTCCAGACCGCCAGAAACCGCCACGAGGATGCGCTGGCCGGGCGAGGGGAGTGCGGCGTCGAGGAGGCGGGCGGCGTCTCGCGAGCTCAGAGGAGTCACTCCGCGAGAGTAGGATCATTTGGATCTTCAACAAGAGCACAACCGCAGGGTCGGAGTGAGGGCGGGCGTCTTACTTTTCCAAAATGAGAATTTCTGCGTTGAGGTGCCATAGATGTGCGCCGGTGCAATCCGGTTCCGTGGCGCATATTGAATAAATACGTCGAGTCGATAGATCGGCTTTTCGCAGAATCCTACTCACTGAATTTCACCGACACCTTGATCGAGCCGCCGGGAAGTCCGTCGTAGCGAACGGTCACGGTTTGACCTGGCCGCGGTGGCTCCGGCCGGGCGAAGCTGCCGAGGCTGATCAAATCGCCCACCTTTAACGTTTCACCGGTCACAGCCAGGTCTTTGATCAGCCACAGTACCGGGTTGAGCGGATGGCCGAGGAGAGCGTCTCCTTTGGCGTTGACCAATTCGGCACCCGCCTGATCGGTCGCGGTCACCCTCATTTTCGCCAACGCGGTGATAAACTCTGGGGTCGATTCAATTTTCACACGTTGACCCATCACACCGAGGCGCGCGCTCGTATTAATCGCCGTGATCAACGAACCATCTATCTTCTCCGACTCTGCCACGATTCTGTCCGGCAATTCGATGAAGGCCACGATCTCGCTGAGATGTCTCGCGACTTCGAGGGGTGTCTTCGCGTTGTTGATCCCCACGTCTTTCACGACGACGATTAGGTCCGGTTCCCAGATCGGTCGCGCGCCAAACTTCGCCGACACCGTGGAACCGTCCGGGACCAGCATGTCCCGCAGCAACACGCCACGCACGGGCGTCGATGCTCCAACCGATTCCTGCACAGCCTTGCTGGTGAGACCGACTTTGAAACCAACGCGCGGCCCAAGTTTGGGCGTCAACCGGGCCACGAAATCCTCTTGCGCGCGACGAGCGTCGTCCAGGCTCATGCCGCCGTGAAGACTTTGGCTAGGGCGCTTCATGAAGTAATCTTCGCTGAGCTGTTTGATGGCATCGGCAGACGGCGCCGCCGCCAATAAGACGAGGCAGACGGGAAGCAGCGCCGAAGAGAGGATCGTTCGAGTCGGATTCATAAATAAATTGCAAATTGGTCCGGATTCCTTTGCCTCGCCCCGGTTCACGTCGCCTGGACACTCGGGTTTTCAGGCGGCACGGGCTCGCGTTCCGTTGTCTCCAGCGGCGTCACCGGGTCTATCCCCATCCAGCTTAGCGCGCCGAGGAGGTAAATGGCGGCGGAGACCCAGAATGTGACAGACCAATTATGATTGGTGGAATCCAGAATGTAACCGACCACAATCGGCGCGACGCCCCCGGCGATGTTGCCTGCCATGTTCATGCTGCCGGAAAGGGTCCCCGCGTATTTGCCCCCCACATCCATGCAGCCGCCCCAGCTTCCGGCCAGCGTGAGATCGAGCACGAAACTGGCTAGGCCCATCGAGAGCATCGCCCATACCGGGCTTTGAAGATACATGGAGACGATCAAAAGGCCCGCGGCCGTGGTGAATCCGAAGTAAGCGACACTGCGGCGCGCGCGACCGAGATCGCCGAACAATCCTGCAAGCCGGTTGGCCACGACGCCTCCAATTAACGAACCAAGTCCGCCGAAAAATAGGGGAAAGCCCGCCAGCAGCGCGCTCTTCTGCAAATCCAGCCCGCGCGCTTCCTTCAGGTAAGTCGGCAGCCAGGTGATGTAAAAATACCAGCCGTAAGAAAAGCAAAAATATTGGAGCCACAGCAACCAAACCGTCCGCGAGCGCAGCATCTTCCCCCATGGGACGTTTGCGTGGCCGGCTGAGTTGATCTGCGTTTCCTGGAGCAGTTCCAGCTCGGCGGCGTTGACGCTCTTGTGGTCGCGCGGGTTGTCTCGGAACCAACGGTAGAAATAAATCGCCCAGAGAATACCAATCGCACCGAACACTTCGAAGGCGCGCCGCCACGTTATCAGCGAAAACACCCATACCACAAGCAGCGGCGTGAACGCGCCACCCCAGCGTGCGCTCAACCACATCACACCCACCGCCCGGCTGCGCTCCCCTTGCGGCAGCCAGTTCGTGAACATCTTGGTGAGGTTGGGAAAACAGCCAGCCTCACCCGCCCCAAAGAGAAAGCGTGTCACCAATAGCGAAGCGAGATTCCAGGCCCAGCCTGTGGCCGCTGTGAAGAACGACCACCAGGCCACGACCCGCATCAGCACTTTGCGCGGCCCAATCTTGTCGCCGAGCCAGCCGCCGGGAATCTCAAACAACGCGTAACCCCAAGCGAACGCGGCAAACACCCAACCCATCTGCACCTTCGTCAAGCTCAGATCCCGCTGAATGTCCTCCGCAGCCTGCGAAATGCACACGCGGTCGATGTAAGTCACGATGGCGAGTGTGGCTGCGAATGCCAGTATCCAGTGTCGCGTTCCCGACGGTCGCAATGGGCGCGCTATGGAATTCGTCGCAATCGGCATCGTGAGTATGGGCAGAGGGTAATGAACCCACCATTCCGTTCCATCTTTCTTTTCTCGAAGCAGGAATGCATGCCGCAGAAGCATCGCGGGATTCAGCCCGCTTCATCGTAATGATTGCAGCGCGCCATCGGCATCGATCTTACCGCCGGACCTCTATCATCCCGGCGGCAGCACTCGGCGCAGGGGAACGGATGCAAGATCGATCACGACTGGCGCAACCGCGAAACGTACGACGTCGAGGATGACTCGGTGGTGAATTGGCTATTCGAAGCGCTACCGAGAGCGAGAGCGGCGAGAAATAGCACAATACTATTGACCGACCCCGTTGGATGAGCGCAGTTTGTCCATCCATTCCTCAAATCTTATGGAAGCAGCTGAATCCATCGCGTGCCCCTTTTGCGGACAGACCTCGACCGTAGTCTTGGATACCAGTGTTTCCGAGCACCGGTTTACTACCGATTGTGAGGTCTGTTGCCGCCCGTTTGAAGTCATGGCTGAATGTGAGATCGGTGAAATTCTCCGCATCGAGGTTTGCGAGTAGATCTTTGAATGGAAGGTAACGAAGACTATTTTTCCATCGCTGCTTTTCACGGCACCCTCCCTTCATCCCCTTCATTTGCGTTTGTTGGATTCGCCTATAGTCGTTCTCCCTCCCTCTCTCACTCCCTCACGCTTGACGGTTTTGAATGTTCACCGGGCGTGAGTTCGGGCTTACTCCCCCCATGACGCCTTCGCTGTCGATCGTTCTTTGGATTTACGCCGCACTGATGCTTGCCGGTGGTTTGATGGGTTTCTTGAAGGCCGGCAGCCGGGCTTCCCTCATCGCCGGGGGTACCTGTGCCGTAATTGCTGCACTGACGGCGGCCTATCAGCTTCCCAACATCCTGGCAGTCCTCTGCCCGTTTGTCGTGGCAGCCATGATGGGACGGCGATTCCTAGGGTCCAAGAAGTTCATGCCGGCGGGACTGACCGCCCTGATCTCGATCGGCGTCATGGCTTACTCCGTCATCGCCCTCCGACTCTTTCATTGATTCCCGCCCGTGCGTTTCGGAAGTTGGTGGTAATCCTGTAGGAATGCCCAACATCGACCTGCCAATCTGGCGTCTACATTCGGAAATTATCCGGATACTGACGGAAGGAACTCGCCTTGTGGTGGTGGCTGCCACGGGTTCTGGGAAGACGACCCAGGTTCCACAAATGCTGCTGGATGCCGGACTTGCCAAGTCGGGTTCCATTGTGGTCCTCCAACCGCGTCGAGTTGCAGCACGGAGCGTTGCCGCCCGAGTTGCGTGGGAACGAAACTGTCGCATGGGCGGGGAGGTGGGATACCAAATCCGCTTCGAGGCTCGCACCGGTGCTGGAACGAAAATTTGTTTTGTTACCGAAGGAATTCTCCTCCGCTGGCTGCAGGACGATCCGCGGCTGAAGGAAGTCTCGGTGTTGGTTTTCGACGAATTCCACGAACGAAATCTGCTGAGCGACGTCTCACTGGCTTTGGCGAAACAACTCCAGAAAACTCACCGGCCCGATCTCCGGATTGTGGTTATGTCGGCGACACTAGAAGCCGAACCCGTGGCCAAATACCTTGCGAATGAGAAGGGGCCAGCTCCCGTGTTGGTCTCCGAGGGACGAACCTTTCCGGTCGAGGTTCGCTGGGCCGATTATACGGATAGTCGGCCAATGACAGAACGGGCTGCGGCTGCCGTCGAGAAACTGATTTCAGCGGGTGAGAGGGGAGACATCCTGGTCTTCATGCCGGGAATGGGGGAAATACAGGCCACTCTCAACGCGCTGAGGTCGGCGCGCGTCAACGAACCCATTCTGCTCTTGCCGCTGCACGGAGATTTGCAGCCGGAAGAGCAAGACCGGGCGTTCCAGGCAAGCGATCGCCGCAAAATCATCGTGGCGACCAACGTGGCTGAAACATCGATCACCATCGACGGGGTGCGGCACGTGGTGGATTCCGGGATGGCCCGCGTGGCCCGCTACGACGCGGAACGCGGGCTGCAGTCGCTCATGATCGAGGACATCAGCCGGGCATCGGCGGATCAGCGAGCGGGGCGCGCCGGACGGACCGCCTCCGGCACCTGCTGGCGGCTTTGGACGGAGAGTGGGCATCTGAACCGTCCGGAGCGCAACACCCCCGAGATTCAGCGGGCGGATCTGGCGGAAGTTGTCTTGTTGTTACACTCGCTGGGCGTTCGGAAAGCGGCTGAGTTCGATTGGTTGGATCGGCCCGACGCCGGCGCGGTGGGGCGTGCCGAGGGACTCCTTCGAATCCTTGGTGCCCTGGACGCGGGTGACGCGGGATCTGGGGGGGTGCCTGGGGCCGGGGATCTGACCGCGATTGGGAGGCAGATGCTGCGGTTGCCGATGCATCCACGTTACTCGCGGATGCTCGTTGAAGCGTCGCGACGACGCTGTGTGCCGGCCGCGGCGCTCTGCGCGGCGTTGGTCAGTGGTCGTGATCTGCTAACTCGCTTGAGCCGGGACGATTCGCACGTGAAGGAAGCGAGAGAACTGTTGGAGGGGAGTGAGCTCAGCGATTTCTATACGTTGATTCGAGCTCAACAGTTTGCGAAACGTTGCCAGTACAGTGTGGATCAATGTCGTCGATACGGCATTCATGCGCAAACGGCTCGCCTGGTAGAAGACACGTATCGCCAGTTCCTGGATGTGGCACGACGGGAGCGTTTGCTTGAGGGGGAGATCGGAGTGGATGCCATCGGGATGGCGGCGGAGACCTCGGATCCGGAAGCCTTGCCTCGATGTCTTTTGGCTGGATTTGTGGATCAACTCGCGATCCGGAAGGATACTGGAACTCTGGATTGCACCCTCACCGGGGGGCAGCAGGGTACATTGCAGCGGGAAAGCGTTGTCCAGGAGGCGACTCTTATGGTCGTGGCAGGCATTCGCGAGATTAGCGGCAGGGCCGGGGTGATGACACTTCTAAGCCAAGCGACCGCCGTACAACCCGGTTGGCTGCAGGAAATGTTTCCGCAGCACATGACGAACCCGGTCGAGCATGTCTTCGACCGGACCCATAAGCGGGTGGCGGCGATTCGCTTGATTCGATTTCTCGATCTCGTAATTGGCCAGGAGCATCAACGCGAACTGGATCCAACGGCTGCGGGGAGATGTCTTGCGGAGGCGTTTTCGCGGGGCTGGTTTGAACTGCCACAGCTTGGCCACGAGGCACGCCAGTTTATTTCCCGAGTGAACCTCGTGTCCGTTTGCTTGCCGGATTTCGACATTCCACCCCTTGACGGGTCCGCCCTGACGCATTGCCTTGCGAGGGCATTTGCGGGTTGTTCTCTCGTTAAGGAAGCTCAGGGCGCGGATTTGCTCGGGGCCATTCGGCGACATCTGCCAGCGGATCAGGTTTCGTGGATCGATGAGTTGGCGCCAGTTTGGATGGGCTGGCCTGGCGGCAAGCGTCACAAGCTGACGTATGCAGACATCCAGGACGCGTCGGAGCCGCCGGAAGGGCAGGTAAAGCTCGTCGATGCTTTGCTGGCGACGACTCACCCGTCGGTGTGTGATGGCAAAGTTCCGGTGAAGGTTTGGTTGATGTTGCCTGACGGCAAGCGACTGGAAGCGACGAGTGATTGGCCAGGTTGGCGCGCACGGCAATTCCCGAAGCACCGGTCGATGTTGCAGCAAAAGTTTTCCGGTTTACTTTGGCCTTGAGGTTGCAGTCGCATCAGATCATGCCAGATTGGGAATCTGTGGAAATAGCCCTTGCCCAAAAATCGCTGACGGACAAGCAAAGTGAACGGGATCACCGCCAGCTACCCATCGATAAGGTGGGGGTGCGCGGGCTTCGGTTCCCGGTGCAAGTACGGGACAAGGCCAACAGTGGTTTGCAGAATACGGTGGCCCGGATCGGCTTGTTCGTTGATTTACCCAAGGAGTTCAAGGGAACTCACATGAGCCGATTTGTTGAAGTGCTCAATTTGCACGGCAGCGTGGTTCACGTGGAAAATATCCCCGACATGCTCCGAGCGATGCAGGTCCGCCTCAATGCCCGCAACGCTCATCTTGAAATGGAGTTTCCGTTCTTCCTGGTCAAACGGGCGCCCGCGACAGGTAAAGAGGGAGTGATGGATTACCAGGTGCGTTTCGATGCGTCGATGATCGGAGAGAAACTCGATTTCCTGCTGACAGTAAAATGCAATGTCACCACGCTTTGCCCCTGTTCCAAGGCCATTAGCAAGTACGGCGCGCACAATCAACGGGGCGAAGTCACAGTGCAGATTCGTTCGGAAAAAGTAATTTGGATTGAGGACTTGGTGACTCTCATCGAGGCAAGCGGAAGCAGTGAAATGTATTCCCTGCTGAAGCGAGAGGATGAAAAAATTGTCACGGAACGAGCCTACGAGAACCCGGTGTTTGTCGAAGACCTGGTCCGCAATGTGGTGCTTCAATTGCAAAAGAATTCCGACATCATCTGGTACAAAGTTGAGGCCGAGAATGAGGAAAGTATTCACAATCACAACGCTTATGCCTGTATTGAGAGCCACAGTGGAAGCCAGGGAATCGGGTGACTACCGCGAATTTTTTTCTGTAAACTATTTATTTGTAGGTTGTTGTGCTCTTGACCGTGTAAAGTTCACCGTCTTCCACCGCTCGGCTTCAAGGAATCACGGCCCGGCGCTCGTTCCCGGCGGTGATATTTTAAGGGCTGTTTCAACATCAACTCCCCGTTGACGCCCCTTCGGTGCCCGCTAATCTCGCCCCGCTTTGTCGGCGGAGTCTCAAATTCGAGGTGCGGACTGCCGGCGGACATTACACTCATCTCGCATCACGACGACAGCTCACGACTACTTACGATTATGGCAAAAGCAGCGAAATACGTTTACACTTGGGGCAACAAAAAGGCGGATGGTGATGGTTCCATGAAGCCCCTTCTGGGAGGCAAAGGCGCAAACCTTGCTGAAATGACCCGAATCGGTCTTCCGGTTCCTCCGGGCTTCACCATCACCACCGAGGTTTGCACCTATTTTTACGCCCACAAGCGGACCTATCCCGCAGAGCTCCAGGCGCAGATGACAGCGGGTGTCACCAACATGGAGAAAATCATGGGATACAAGTTTGGTGACGCGAAAGGCATGCCGCTCCTCGTGGCAGTTCGCTCCGGCGCCCGGGATTCAATGCCCGGCATGATGGATACAATTTTGAATCTGGGTCTGAACGATCAGACGGTTCTTGCGCTTGGCACCGCGACGAAGAATGAGCGTTTTGCCTGGGACTGCTATCGCCGCTTCATTCAGATGTATGGCGACGTCGTCCTGGGTGTTCAGAAGAAGGAAGGCGAGGACCACGATCCGTTTGAAACGGTGATTCACAATTACAAGCACGACACCTATCACCGGGACGTCGTGGATAGCGATCTCACCGCTGCGGATCAGCAGGAGCTAGTGAAGCGATTCAAGGCGCTGGTGAAAACTCGCACCGGCAAGGGTTTCCCAAATGATCCTTGGGATCAGCTGCGGGGCGCCGCCGGCGCTGTGTTCGGCTCCTGGATGAACGATCGCGCAACGGTCTACCGCCGGAAGTACAACATCCCCACGGAATGGGGAACGGCCGTCAACGTGCAGGCCATGGTTTATGGCAATACCGGCGCGACCTCGGGTTCGGGCGTGGCCTTCACCCGCAACCCGGCAAATGGAGTCAATGAATTCTACGGCGAGTTTCTCATCAACGCTCAGGGCGAAGACGTGGTGGCTGGCGTGCGCACGCCCGAACCCGTGCTCAAGCTCAAGGATGTGATGCCCAAGTCGTATGCGGAGCTCCTCACCGTGCGCAAAACTCTCGAGGCGCATTTCAAGGACGTCCAGGACATTGAATTCACGATTCAGGAAGGTCGCCTGTTCATGCTTCAGACCCGCAATGGCAAACGGACCGCCATGGCCGCGCTCAAGTTCTCGATGGACATGGTAAAGGAGAAACTCATCGACTGGGAAACAGCGATTCTCCGGAATCCGGCCGACCAATTGGACCAGCTTCTGGCTCCCGTATTCGACCTCGCTGAAGTCAAAAAAGCCAAAGCCATCGCCACCGGTCTCCCCGCCGGTCCGGGGGCAGCAACCGGGAAGATCTATTTCAACGCGGATCGCGCGGTGCAGGCTTCGGAGAAGGGCGAAAAAGTGCTCCTCGTTCGCGTCGAAACGTCACCCGAAGATTTGCGCGGCATGATCGCCGCGGAAGGCATTCTCACCGCACGCGGCGGCGTCAGCTCTCACGCGGCTCTCGTGGCCCGTCAGATGGGCAAAGTTTGCGTTTGTGGTGCCGCCGGCCTCCAGGTCAACTACGACAAAAAATTCGTCACCATCGACGGCCAGGTTTTCCATGAAGGCGACTTCCTTTCAATCGATGGCACCTCCGGCCTTGTCTATGGCGGCCAGATCAAGACGGCTCCGTCTGAGATCATTGCCGGCCTCATCCACGGCGACAAAGCCGCTCAGGCCACCGAGAAGTTCAAGAACTTCGCTCAGTTGATGAGTTGGTGCGCCAAGGCCACACGCCTGCAGGTGCGCACCAACGCCGACAATCCAGAACAAACAGCCAATGCCCTCGCCTTCGGAGCGACCGGCATCGGTCTCACCCGGACCGAGCACATGTTCTTCGAGGGCGATCGCATCGATGCCATGCGCGAAATGATTCTGGCCGATTCGCTGGCCGCTCGCGAAACCGCGCTCGCCAAGCTCCTGCCGTATCAGCGCGAGGATTTCTTCGGCATTTTCAAGGAGCTGAAGGGTTACCCGGCCACCATCCGATTTCTCGACCCGCCGTTGCACGAGTTCCTGCCAAACGCCAAAGAGCAACAAATGGATCTCGCCCGAAAATTGAACATTCCGGTGGAAAGAATCATGACTCGGGTGAACGAACTCCACGAGTTCAACCCCATGCTCGGATTCCGGGGATGCCGGCTCGGGATTAAGTACCCCGAAATCACCGCGATGCAGGCCCGCGCGGTGTTCGAGGCCGCCGCGGATGCCAATAAAAAGGGCTTCAAGGCGAAGCCGGAAATCATGATCCCGCTGGTTGGCTTCAAGAAGGAGCTCGATCTGCAGGTTGCCGTCGTTCACGAAGTCGCCGCTACCGTGCAGAAGGAAAGGAAGACCAAGATCTCCTACACAGTGGGCACAATGATTGAAGTGCCTCGCGGCGCACTGACGGCAGACGAGATCGCTCAAACGGCAGAGTTCTTTAGCTTTGGCACCAATGATCTGACGCAGACGTGCCTCGGCATGTCGCGCGACGACTCCGGCAGCTTCCTGCCAGGGTATGCGGAAAGCGAAATTGTGAAGAAGAACCCGTTCGCCACGATCGACCAGACGGGCGTCGGCCAACTCATGCAAATCGCGATTGAAAAGGGCAGCAAGACCCGCCCCGGGATCAAGCTGGGCATTTGCGGTGAACATGGTGGCGAGCCGGAGTCTGTGAAGTTCTGCCATCGACTCGGCCTCACCTATGTAAGTTGTTCGCCATTCCGAGTGCCCGTCGCCCGTCTCGCCGCAGCACAAGCCGCGATCGAGGACAAGCGCAAGGCCGTCCAACCCAAGAAAAAGAAGAAATAATGCGGGCCCACGCATCCTGCGACGCGTGATGTGTGGAGGCACCAACCTTCTCCCGATTGCAAAGCCGCTCCGGAAGCCCCGGAGCGGCTTTTTTATGCCCGATCAAAACAGCTCGCCCCGGTGGCGGCCTTCGGTAGGATCCGTGTAGTCATTGAACCATGGGCTCGCTGCTTTCGAATCTGCTCAACTGGGAGTCGGTGTTTTCCAACCCGATCTTCTGGTTGTCGACAGCGTTTCAACTGTGGATGTTGATCGACGCCATCCGCCAGAAGGAATGGATCTGGGTCCTGTTCCTTGTCATAGGCTGGAGCTTCACGGCGTTGTTTTACTATTTCACCGTCTACCGATCCTCTCCTTCTTCCACGCGCGGCTTTGAATTCCCTGGCGCTGCGAACCGACGGCAAATCAAGTCGCTAAAGGCTCAGATTCATCATCTCGACAAGGCGCATCACCACAGCCAGTTAGGCGATGTCTACTACAAACAGGGTAAATTGAGCCAGGCGGAAGCGTGCTACCGAGCTTCTCTTGAACGCGATGCCACGGATCTGGACACTCTCAGTCACTTCGGCCAGTGCCTGTTGCGACAGAACCGTCTGGCGGACGCCAAGGTTTACCTCGAAAAGGTGCTTGCCGAAGATCCGAGGCACGATTTTGGATTCACCCAGATGGCGCTGGCGGAAACCCGGCAGGCATTGGGGGAGACGACAGCGGCAATCACGGACTGGCGGAACGTCTTGCAAAACAATTCGTACGCCCGCGCACGGGTTCAATTGGCGGAATTACTTACCGCAAAGGGTGACGTGGCGGAAGCAAGGCAACAGGCTCAAGAGACGATCGAGGATGACGTTCACGCTCCGGCATTTCAACGGAGCAGGGACAAGGTGTGGATGAGTCGCGCACGTTCACTTCTCGCCAGAATTTGAAGATTCAATCGAAACATGAAGCAGCCCTTGATAATCCCCCGGTAAGAATTCACGACGCGCTAACGTTTTCTCCTCGGGTACCCCCATTTTATGGAAACTGCAATCAACGATCCACTCCGAACCCGGGCTACAATGATCGGAAAGCTCAAGGACCTCGATGATGCACAAACCTGGGGTGAATTCTTCCGTGTTTATGATCGTTTGGTCCTAGGCTTAGCCCGGCAACGGGGGCTTTCCGACGGCGAGGCCGAAGATGTCGCCCAGGAAGTCTTCCGATGCGTGGTGGAAACCATTCATCGATTTAAGCCGGGCAGGCGTCCAGGCTCCTTCCGGCGTTGGCTCAGTCGCCTGACTCACTGGCGTTCCATCGACATGATCCGGGAACGCGGTCCTTTAAAAATGGTGCCGATGGATTCCAAAGATTGGGACGATGACACGGCTCTTGTGGATCAAGTAGCAGACAAAGATGATGCTGAAGAGCGGATCGAGGGGGAGGCCCGGCGCTACCTGATCCAGACTGCGCTTCGACAGTTGGAACGGGACGTCTCACCCCGTCAGATCCAAGTGTTCCAGCTCCTGGTGCTGGAAGAATGGCCCGTCCGAAAAGTTTGCACGTTCATGAAAATGAATGCCGGAGCCGTGTATGTCGCGCGTCATCGCGTCATCACTCGTCTTCGTGAGGAACTCATCCGAATGCAGACTAAGCTAGTGACCTGAAACCGGGTCGACGGTTCGATCTTTCTGGAAAGCTTCGTCACTCCGTGCGGGCGTCCGAGACAACTGCAAGTGTCAGACCCAGGGGTTACGCCATCGCTGCCACCATGGGACTCTCTGGCGCTGCTCCGCAGCGCCTGGAGATTGGCCAATCTCCAGGGGGTCCGAGCCCCCCGCAACATGCAGACCAGGAGGTCTGCCACACATGCGCCTGGCCGCGGGCTTATTTCTGGTGGCAATCCGCATCTCCAAATGGCCAATCTCCAGGGGCAGACCTCCGGTCTGCCAGTTCCGGAAACCTCCGGTTCCGCAAACCCAGTGGAAAGCAGTATTGATAGACCTCGGTTGCAGAGCAGCCCGGAACCGTCAGGCCAGAGGCCTGAACCACATTCTGACTAATCGCCATCGCCATGGACCTGTTTCAAGAATTGCAGAACCTCGTCAACTCGCTGCGTCGCGATGCCGTCCCCTACGCCTTGTGTGGTGGTCTGGCTCTTGCAGTCCACGGTTTCGTTCGAGCCACCGAGGATATTGATTTGCTTGTAGAGGAAGTGGCCCTTCCCAAACTTCGCGCCAGCGTTGAACCGCTTGGCTTTCGTTTCGATCCGCACCCGATGGCTTTCCAAAATGGCGGCGTGATCCTCTATCGGTTGCTCAAGACTGCTGGCGAAGATTTCGTGCTGTTGGATCTCTTGCTAGTAACACCGATGACTCAATCTGCCTGGGACTCCCGACGGGTGGTTGAAACGGAGTTTGGTCCTGTATCTGTAGTTTCGCCCGCCGGCCTGATTCATTTGAAAAGCCTGCGCCGTAGCGGTCAGGATGAAGTCGATATTCGCCAACTCAATTCATTGAACGATGAATCCGCACCAACTTGACATGTCACGTCGGGCGGTGACGAACCGCTTGCGACGAGTCTCCGAACTGGTGCGGATCTGTCGCGCCTTGCACGTGGGCCAGACCTCCGGTCTGCCAGTTGCCGGAACCTCCGGTTCCGCAATCCGTGTGGAAAGCAATGGTGAAGGACCTCGCCTGCAGAGCAGCCGAAAATTGTCAGGCCGGAGGCCTGACCCTGGAGATTGGCCATCTTAGAGCTGAACTCGAAAAAGTTTGCCTGGCAGAGATCTCGGGCGTGGGCACGATAAAAGTTCAAGGGCGGCATCCTAACCCGACTTAGCGGATTCGCGGCCTTAAAAATGAATTTTCGAGGATCGAATGTTTATAACTCATTGATTTCGAACGCGGAGTTTCCGTCGAATCGCGCGAAAGTGGCTGTAGTGCAGACCTACCCCCTTCCGGTTCCCCGAGGACGATGCGCCTGAGGATTTGGACAAGTCCATCGTGCGAATCGACGTGGACCAAATCTCATTGCCTCGACCAGCTTTGCGTGTACAAGAACGAGCTGATGGTGCATCTGAAGCAAGGCTGGATCGACCTCTACAACGCCCAGTTCGAAGTGCTGCTCTATGACCTAACCAGCACCTATTTTGAAAGTAATCCCCCCTTCTCAGAAGACCAACCGCTGCGACGCTTCGGACATAGCCGGGACAAGCGCTCCGATTGTGTCCAGGTGGTGATCGCACGGGTCGTGACGACCGATGGTTTTCCGGTCGCCTACGAGGTGATGAAAGGGAACACCTCAGACAAAACGACGTTGCGGGCGTTCCTGGATCAGG